>JAFYJW010000005.1 GCA_017537925.1 Synergistes sp.
AGCAAGGAATGCTCGCTGCTTAAGAACAAACTCGGCGCCCCCAGATAATCAAACGCCGGGCATTCGATCGGTCTGTGGTTGAGGCTCAGTGTTTCTGCGCATTTTCTTTCGACCCGGAGCGCAGGATTCGACAACGGTTTTATCCCGGAGGTAAATTTTGCGTCTATTAGAGAAAATTGCAAGCGCTGTGAGTATTTTCTTTCTTGCGGTAGCTATAATTCTTGTCACATTCAACGTAACGGCGAGGTATGTGTTCAATTACGGCGAGCCCTGGTGCGAGGAAGCGATACGCTATTCCGTCGTTTTTGCCACTTTTTTCGGCCTGAGCATAGCTATAGGGAAAAACGAGTGCATGAAGATAGATGTGCTGCTGCAGATCACGACCGGGAGGCTCAGGAAGCTGGTACACTGCATCGGCACGCTTGCGGAAGTGGTGGTGCAGTGGCTTTTGCTCTACTTCTCGTATCTGCTCGTGACTGAAACGATGGAGAGCGGACAGATAACGCCTTCGGCCGACTATCCCATGTATATCCCGTACCTGATGGTATCCGTAGGAGTCTTTGTCTGCGCGCTTAGTTCCATCCGTGCTTTTTATGAAACCGTAAAGGGAGGAAAATAACATGGAAATGGCGATAGTGCTTTTTGCGACACTATTTATATTCCTTTTCCTCAGCGCTCCCATATATGTGGCACTGACCGCGTCTTCGCTTATTACGATGTTCCTGTTCGGCAATTACAGTCTTTCGGCTGTCATGCAGCGCATTTTCGGAGGCATGGACAAATTTGCGCTGATGTCGCTGCCGTTTTATGTCATTGCCGCAGATATCATGACTGTAGGCGGAATGTCGCAGAAAATAGTCAATTTCGTCAATGTCGCGATGGGGAGCTTCCGCGGAAGCCTTGCAATCGTCACACAGGGGGCGTGTATGTTTTTCGGAGCGCTTTCCGGGTCGAGCCCGGCTACTGTCGTTGCGATAGGCTCGATGATGTATCCAAGGCTCACCGATGAGAAGACCGGCGGTTATTCAAAAAGGTTTGCGGCGGGGCTTATCACGTCGTCGGGGGCGGTGGCTATTCTTATACCGCCGAGCATAACTTTCATCATTTACGGGGCCACTACCGGCGTATCAATTGCGGCGCTGTTTGCCGCCGGACTGGGCGCAGGACTTGTATTCGGCGGACTGATAATGCTTTACAGCTACTACTATGCTTTAAACCATCACGTGATCGTCGGCCCCAGAGTGACAAGGTCAGAGCTTGTCAAGGCAACAAAGGAGGCCTCATGGTCGCTCGGAGTACCTGTGATCATCGTAGGCGGCATATCCGCGGGGGTATTTACCCCGACTGAAGCGGCAGGTTTTTCCGTTGTGTACGCACTGTTCGTATGCGTTTTCATATACAGGGAACTGCCTCTTTCAAAGCTGCTTATGGCGCTTCGGACGTCAGCGGTTACGATAGGGCAGCTTATGATGCTGCTCGGCGCCGCAGGTCTGTTCGGCTGGGTCCTTACGGTATCTTTCTTCCCGCAGATACTTGCCGAGTACCTGACGACGACGATAACGTCAAAATATACCATGCTCTTCATAGTAAACATAATGTTCCTGATAGCCGGTATGTTTATTGACAGCGGGGCCGCGATAATGATTCTCGCCCCTCTGATCTTCCTGCCGATGGTAAAGCTCGGAGTGGACCCCGTCCATCTTGGAGCTGTCCTCGTCACCAATCTTTCCATAGGCATGTTCTCTCCGCCTTTTGGGTTGAATCTGTTTGTGGCACGTTCTGTGACCGGGCTGTCGCTCGGGGAGATATACCGCTCCGTGCTGCCGTTTATAGCGATCAGCCTTATCGCGCTGGTGATCATTACTTATATACCGGCGATATCGATGTTTTTTGTTTCATTGCTTTCTTAAAGCTAATATTAATATATCAGGGAGGAAACAGTAATGAAAAAGGCATTGGGTTTAGCGGTGTTGGTTATGGTATGTGTGATTGCGGCTGCCGGACTTTCCGAGGCTGCAACTAAAAAGGTCAAGCACGCAATAACCGTCAACATGGACGATGCCGGCGGCATCGCGGCTGCAACGATGAAGGAAAACATCAAAAAGTACTCCAACGGCGAAATGGAACTTCAGATATTCCCCGGAAGCCAGCTCGGCGGCATGAGAGAGCATTATGAAGCGTGCCAGAGCGGCGCTATAGAGACCATCTATGTTGCGGCCTCAGCGGCCTCAAAGTTTGTTCCCGAGGTCGGAGTGCTGGATCTGCCGTTCCTGTTCCCGACGGACTACGACAAAGCATGGAAAGTTATAGACGGAGAGCTTACTAAGATTCTTTCCGAAAAACTTGCAAAGCAGAATTTCGTCCTTTTAGGCATCGCGCCGTACGGTTACAAGAGCCTGCATACAGGCACCAAGCAGATAAAATCCCTGAAGGATATTGCCGGTATGAAAATTAGGATAATGCCTTCAAAGACTCTTGAGCTTACATACAAAGCATGGAACGCTAACCCGACGCCGGTCGAATTCAGCGAACTTTACGTCGCTCTGCAGCAGAGGGTCGTTGACGGCGGGGAAAACGGGCTTTCCGTCATAAAGGCGCAGAAGTTCAACGAAGTTCAGCCCTACCTTACCGTTTCGAAGCACGGTCTTTTCATGGGACTGATGGTCGCCAATAAAAAGTGGTTCGACAAGCTTCCGGATAAAGACAGAGAGGTCATCCTGAAGGCCGCAAAGGAAAATATCGCGCAGCAGCGCAAATTTGTTGCCGAGGAGGACGAGAACATAATAAAGTACCTCGGAAACAACGGCATGACTGTCTACCGTCTCACCCCGCAGGAGACAGCGGAATTCGAAAAGGCTTCTCAGCCGGTATATAAAGCCTTCAGCGATCTTTCACCTGAGAACAAGAGGACTCTCGAAGCCGTCATTAAAGCTAAGAAAGATTTAGGGTACTAAGAATCATTTAAAGCCGGTGCGGCATACCGGGCAAAAAAGCCTCGTCAGCGTCAGGTTTTTTGCAGCGGGTCCGTATCTGCGGCGCATTTAAAGACTGAATTCGGGCCGTCATAGCAAAGAGCAGTTCTGACGGCCCTTTTTATGTACGCTGTGGGGAACAAACATATGAAAAAAAATAATTACGCTCTTGTTTACTTTTCCTATGCTTTGCTTGTCATCGCATATTTTATGACATGTCTGATCAGGACGTCCGGCGGCGTGCTTCTGCCCGGCATCTCGCAGACGATGGGCTTCGCGTCTGCTGCGGTTGGCCTGATATCCGGAATGTATTTTTACGGATATACCGTTATGCAGCCCTTCTGCGGGAGGATGTGCGACAACAAGGGGCCGATACGTATGGAGATCGGCGGCCTGGTCGTTTTTGCCTGCGGCCTCCTGCTTTTTGCGCTTGCAAAAAATGTATTTACCCTCTGTGTTGCCCGCTTCCTTCTTGGTGTCGGCGCAGGGCCTGCTTTCTGCGGTATTATGGTCTTCCAGGCAAGGGCGCTGCCGTCGCATCTGTTCTCGAAATTTATGGGCTTTACGATAATGTTCGGTCATCTGGGCGGAGTGGTCGCCGTGACGCCGCTGGGATACGCTGTCGATATTTTCGGCTATAAGGCTGTGCACTATGCCCTTGTTGTTTTTGTTCTGGCAATAGCTGTCCTGCTTTTTGTGATGAACCGCTGCCTGCCCTTTGAGAGAGCTCCCGAAGATAAGGAGAAAGACAAGGGCGGAGTGCTGGAGGGCTTCCGCATCATGTACCACAGCAGGAAGCTTATAGTGCTGGTCGCAGTCTGGTCAGTCATGATGATGCTGCAGATGAATCTTGTCGGGCTGTGGGGCGTAAGCTGGATAAGCGACGTCTGTTCGTTCTCCGGGGATACAGCGAGGAACTGCATATCGATGGGGGGCATAGGCGTCCTTGCGGGGGCCTGTCTTATAGCCTGCACCGGCAACAGGCTTTCTTCTTCCGTTGTCTGGCTTCGCGGTTTTTATCTGCTTCAGCTCATTGGTCTTTCGGCTCTGATCCTTGGCGTCAGCTTCTGCTGGCACTGGACGGTGCTTGCCGCGCTTATGTTTGTGATCGGCATGTCTTTGGGACTCGTAAATGTGCTGTGCAACGTTTTTTTGTATAAGACCGTAGGCGGCGGTTTGGTGGGAACGGTGACAGGGGCCTGCAATGTAGTGCTCTTTTTGTGCGTGCTGCTCAGCCAGTGGTTTTCAGGGGCTTTCATCCAGAAGTGGGGCGAAATGGCGGTATGTCCAGGCATAGCTGCGCCTTCCGCGTTTTTCATCCTTTCTGTCATAGTGGGGCTCATCATATTCTGTCCGTTCTGCACGACCGCTTATGATGAATAAGATTCGTGCGGCCTAAAATACCTGTCCCGGTTTTACCAAGCACTTTTATGCGTTAAATCAGCCGCGTACGCGTCAGCACCGCGGCTGATTTCTGCTATTATATTTATAGTAAAATCAACTCAGGCTACAGCCGGGGAGGTGCATCATGCCTGAAATATTTGTGATAACGGCAGGGGAGGTCTCGGACAAAGTACGGGAACTCTCATTGTCCGCGAATATTTATCTGCCGGAAGACGTAAAGTCTTCTCTTGCCGCGGCCCGCGAAGCTGAGATGATGCCGCAGGCCCGCTCGGTGTGCGGCGAGATAACCAGAAACGCGGAGCTTGCCGCGGAAAAGCATATGCCGATATGCCAGGACTGCGGAATGGCGGTCATTTTTGCGGAGCTCGGGCAGGATCTTTTCATTGAAGGCGGAGGCATAGAGGACGCGATAAACGACGGGGTGCGCCGCGCATACGCTGACGGCTGGCTGCGAAAGTCGGTAGTTTCCGACCCTCTTTTTGCCCGCGTAAACAGCGGAGACAACACTCCGGCAATAATACACTGGCGCATCGTACCGGGACATTCCCTTAAGCTCACAGTGGCCCCGAAGGGCATGGGCAGCGAGAATATGAGCCGCATATTTATGCTGAAACCGGCGGACGGCGCAGACGGCGTTGTAAAAGCAGTCGTAAGCGCCGTGGAGGATGCCGGCTCGAATCCATGTCCTCCGATAGTGGCAGGCATTGGGATAGGCGGCAATTTTGAGACCGCTCCTCTTGCGGCAAAGGAGGCGCTGCTCGTTCCCTGCGGACAGCGCAGCGGCATTGCTTTCTACGCCGATATGGAGGAGCGCATACTGAGGGAGATAAACCGTCTCGGCATAGGAGCTGCCGGGATAGGCGGCACGGTCACGGCGCTTGACGTGCATATCATTGCCCGTCCCACGCATATAGCAGGCATGCCTGTCGCGGTAAATATCTGCTGTCATGCGCTGCGGCACGCGTCCGGAGTTATTGAGGGGAGGCTTACCGCATGAGCGATGCAAGATACATAACACTGCCCCTTGACGATAATACTGTCAGCTCGCTGCATGCCGGAGACATAGTGAAGCTCTCCGGAAAGATACTTGTCGGAAGAGACGCGGCTCACAAGCGGATAGTGGAAGCTATCAAAGAAGGAAAGCCGCTTCCGTTTTCGATCGAGAACGAGATCATATATTATGCGGGCCCGGCTCCCACGCCGCCGGGCTCGGTGATAGGGCCTATAGGCCCGACTACGAGCGGGCGCATGGATCCATACACTCCGTTTTTGCTCTCAAAGGGGCTGCGCGGCATGATAGGCAAGGGCAAACGTTCGCCTGAGGTGCTGGCCGCGATAAAAGAGTACCGTGCGGTATACTTCGGCGCTACCGGAGGTGCCGCGGTGCTGATCTCCGGCTGTGTCACAAGCGCCGAAAAGGTGGCTTACGACGATCTCGGCCCTGAGGCCGTGCTCAGACTCGAGGTAAGGGATATGCCGCTTGTGGTGCTTGCGGACTGCAGCGGCGGCAACCTTTATGAAAGCGGACCGGCTGAGGCAAGGAAAATAACATCTGATTGAGACCGCAAATTAAATACAAGATATCACATTGTCCGGAATGAGTGCCGGCGTCTTTCTTTTGCGGCGCAGTTGTTATGCCTTTCCTTCGGCAAGCTGCGGCGGCAGGCTGCTTGCGCCAGGACTGTCAGCGGCACAAACGTATTTGCCATGGATCAGAAACTTGACGAAGGTCCCGTATATCTGATGACTAAAGTGCTGTTTGAGCACAAAAAAGGCCCTTTAATAATATGCGCCGGAATGTCAATGACAGTTCCGATATTTTGTGAAAAAAACTTCACTCGGGCGCTGAGAAGTACTGCAAAGGAACAGACGCTGCGCTGCAGCGAAATGAGCAGGGTTTTCCGCCCGTTTCCATCACTGTTTAGGCATGATGTGTCCGACAAGAAATGTTGCTGTGAGGGAATTGACGGCTATCCGCGCATGATTTGGGAAGAAACGCTGTTTATTGATAGCAATTACAAAAAGATAATGCTTGTATTATGATAATTGAAATTTGTCACGGTCAAAATATATAAAAAAATAGGTAAGTTTTTGTTTATATCTTAATCAGATAATTTGCTATAATAACGCAATCGAGTAACCGG
>JAFYJW010000033.1 GCA_017537925.1 Synergistes sp.
CTGAAGAAGGAAGAGGGCGGCCGCCATACGCCGTTCTTCAGCGGATACAAGCCGCAGTTCTACTTCCGCACGACAGACATCACGGGAGAGATCAAGCTTGCGGAAGGCGTGGAAATGGTCATGCCCGGAGACAACAGCACATTTGAAGTAACGCTCATCGCGCCGATAGCGATGCAGGAAGGTCTGCGCTTCGCAGTCCGCGAAGGCGGCCGCACCGTCGGAGCCGGCGTCGTTACCCAGATCATAGAATAAGCGACAGCAATAAAAGGGGCGGCCGAAACCGCCGCCCTTTTCAAATTTATTCGTTTGGAGTGAACAGTTATGGCTGATATAGTCGGACTCCAGTGCACCGAATGCAAACGCCGCAACTATGTGACGCTCGTCAACAAGAAAAAGGCGACAAAAAAGCTGGAGAAGAAAAAATACTGCAAGTTCTGCGACAAGCGAACCTTGCATAAAGAATGCAAATAGTGTAAAATACCCTTTGCTTGCAGGTCTGTAGCTCGAACTGGTTAGAGCACCGCACTCCAAATGCGGGGGTTGAGGGTTCGAATCCTTCCAGGCCTGCCATTTTTTCTTCCGAAAAACAGCAGAGGGCAGCGATTTTTATACTAAAAAGAATTAGGAGGTCGGGGTTATGGAAAAACTCCTCGACTACATCCGGGAATCGCGAGCCGAACTCAAAAAAGTCACCTGGCCCACAAAGCAGATGCTTTGGTATTCAACGATAATAGTCATCGTTGTCACGGCAATTGCGGCAGCATATCTCGGACTGGTAGATCTGATACTTACCGGAGTCTTTTCGAAGATTATCGGTTAGTGCGCGAATGACTGCATTCAGGCAGCATCTCGACAGTAAGCTGGAGGTGGAGAGGGCTTACGTCCTCTTTTGATATGAGCGATTTATTTGGAAACAAGCATGAACGCCGCTGGTATGTAGTACAGACGTATTCAGGATACGAAAAAAAGGTCAAGGCAAACCTTGACCAGCGTATCGCTACCATGCGCATGGAAGACAAGATCTTCCGCGTTCTCGTTCCCGAAGAAGAGACCGAGAAGAAGAAAGACGGAAAGACCAAGCGCATCAAAAAGAAGCTCTTCCCCTGCTATGTTCTCGTCGAGATGATCCTTGAAGAAGATTCATGGTACGCCGTCCGCCATACGCCCGGCGTGACCGGCTTCGTGGGATCCGGCAACCATCCCATCCCGCTCTCGCCGAAGGAAGTCGACGACATCATGCAGAAGCTCGGCAAAGAAGCCAAGCCGAAAGTGGAAGTCGACTTCGCGGTCGGAGACGTCGTACAGATGAAATCCGGCCCGTTCGAAGGGCAGAGCGGCCCTGTCGTGGCAATAGACGCCGACAAGGCGAGAATAAAAGTAAGAGTAACGTTCTTCGGCAGGGAGACAGACGTCGAAGCGGACTACAGCGATCTGGAAAAAGTCTGAGCCCGCCCGCTGCGCACCTTGAAAAGTAAAACCGCCCCGGTCACCGGACGCGGGGTTTAACATAAGGAGGAAACATTCAACATGGCTAAGAAGGTAGTTGGGGAGCTTAAACTTCAGCTTCCCGCAGGAAAGGCCACGCCGGCGCCGCCTGTAGGACCGGCGCTCGGCCAGCGCGGAATCAACATCATGGAGTTCGTCAAGGCGTTCAACGCCAAGACGGCGGACCAGGTCGGAATGATAATCCCGGTCATCATCACGGTATACGCCGACCGCAGCTTCACATTCGTCTTAAAGACGCCGCCGGCAAGCGTCCTCATCAAAAAGGCTTCCGGCAAGGAAAAAGGCTCGGCCGTCCCCAACAAGGACAAGGTCGGCAAGCTGACGAAAAAGCAGGTCCAGGAAATAGCGGCCATCAAGATGCCGGACCTCAACGCCAACGACATCGAAGCAGCAATGAAGATGATCGAAGGCACGGCCCGCTCAATGGGAATAGAAATAGTTCGCTAAGTCAAGCGATAACCCGTAGTGGGAGGAGCCCTCAGGGCATCCGCCATTACCACAAGGAGGAAACTTAAATGGCAGCAAAAGGAAAGCGTTACAAAGCGTTACTCGAAAAAGTAGATCTCACGAAGCAGTACACCCTCTCCGAGGCAGTCGCTCTCGCGAAAGAATGCGCGACGGCAAAATTCGACGAAAGCCTCGAGATCCATGTTCGCCTCGGCGTTGACCCCCGTCACGCAGACCAGCAGGTACGCAGCACGATAGTGCTTCCGTTCGGCACCGGACACACGAAGAAAGTCGCAGTCCTTGCGCTGGGCGAAAAGCAGAAAGAAGCTCAGGATGCGGGCGCGGACATCGTCGGCGGCGAAGATCTGGTAGCTGAGATCCAGAACGGCAGACTTGATTTCGATGCGGTAATCGCCACACCGGATATAATGAAGGTAGCAGGGCGTCTCGGTAAGGTCCTCGGACCCCGCGGACTCATGCCCAGCGCCAAGACAAACACCGTTACATTCGACGTTGCCGATGCCATCAAAGAGATCAAAGCGGGCCGCGTAGAGTTCCGCGTAGACAAAACGGCAATCACCCACAACGCGTTCGGGAAGGCCTCTTTCCCTGCGGAAAACCTTCTCACCAACGCGAAGACCCTGCTCCGCGCGATAATCAAAGCGCGTCCGGCGGCGGTCAAGGGCACCTACATCAAAAGCATCGCCATCACTTCGACGATGGGTGCGGGCATCATGGTAGATCCGCTCTCCGCCCAGAAAGAAGTCGCTGCTGCTGATTAACAGCCCTATAAAGCATTAACGGCATAAAACGAGCGGCCCGCTTCACACGCGGGCCGCTTTTCTTATATATTCCGCCTGCCGCAGCTACTTTACTGGGATGCGCTTTGCGGCGTTTTCAATGACATTCTGAATATGCTTCGTCAGAGAGGGCGCGCCGGAAAAGAGCGCTGGTCCGGTTCTCGCGTAGACGGACTCGCCGTAGACAAGTGCATCGTCCTTCGCCAGCCGCAGCTCCACCTTAACCCCGCCAAGAGAGAAATCTTCATCCCACGGCTCCTTATACTCCTCATACGGGACGCGCACCCGCTCCGTTTCCCAGCGGTTGTTGCGCCAGACCTGCTTTTCGACGGTCCTGTACTTAGTGACATACTCGCCGGGATGATGCACCACGTCCGTGCCGCATTTGATGACCGTGCAGAAAAGAACGGCGTCCACATGGTCCGCGGCAAGCGAAAGCGCTTTTTCTGCCGTCTGCTGCTGCGTCATCTGACCGGCCGACTCTCCGCTCACAAAAGCCGCCCTTTCGACTACGTCCTTCGGGCTTTTCATCAGATATGGGAAGCGGTCCTGCTTTTTCAGCGTCTCTTCCTGCCACTTCTGCTCCGCGGCCTCTTTAAGAAAAGGCTCCTCCGCGGGAATCTCGACGTCATAGGCGACAGGCGTTACAAGCACCGTCTTTATCGCAGACAGATCGAAGTCGTCTTTCCTGAATTCGGTCACTTCCGGCTTTGCAAACGCCGAAGAGACAAACACGAGCAAAATCAGAAGCGCGGGAATGATCAAAGCGATTCTTTTCTTCACAGCGAAAACCTCCCTGTCGTCGATTCAAGACATTAAGATTATAACCTGTACAGTTCCGGGCGGCGCATCTCAAAAGCCTTTATAAAGCTTCTTCCCTTAAGCGCCTCATTCGGATCTATCTCAACAAATGCGCCCTCTTCCCTCGCGCTTCCCTCGTAAAGCGCCGCTCCCCACGGGTCGATGACGGCGGAATGCCCTCCGAAAACGTCCGGGCCGGTCACGCCGACGCGGTTGCACGCCGCCACGAACATCATATTCTCGATCGCCCGCGCGCGAAGCAGCACCCGCCAGTGCTCTATCCGGGGAGAAGGCCACTCGGCCGAAAGCACGCAGAGCTGCGCCCCGGCAAGAGCGCCCATCCTGAGCCATTCGCAGAAGCGCAGGTCATAGCAGACCGCTAAATTTATCCTCACGCCGCCGAAATCGAATACGCAGAGCTTGTTTCCCGCGTTCAGATACTTATCCTCATCCATCATCGGAACGAGATGCACCTTGTCGTAATGCGCGGCAAGCTTCCCGTCCGGCGTCACTACGAGCGCCCTGTTCACGGCCCCGTTGTCCGTCAACGCAAGCACCGAGCCGCCCGCAAAGCAGACATTATACTTCACGGCAAGCCCGCCCAGGAACTCCGCGGCCTCGCGCGCGTCCCTGTCCCCGTACCTTTCGGCCCTGCTTATCACATAACCCACGTCGAACATCTCCGGAAGCACGATCAGCGTATCCGTCGCGGAAGGAGTATAATGCCTCTCCATCCACTCCGAAACGGTCCGGAAATTCGCCGCCCTCTCCCCAAGCTTTATGTCTATCTGTGCTATCCCTATACGAAGCATATGATTCACCCCGGTTAAAAATATGTCGTTAACAATTGGAACTTACAGAAATGCAATATCTTAAAAATAATTTCCCATGTTTCGGGGAAAGACAATCTGTTTTATTTAGAGTATCATGATAAAAAGATTTTGAATATATTTCTTTATAAACAGCAATAAAACCGAATAATCATTTTTAAGGAAAGCTTACTGTGATGGCGAAGAAAAAAACTGAAGAGAAAATAAATCTGGATTCGATTCTGTTCAAATGCCGTGATATACTGCGTCAGGCACGCAATTCCGGTTCGTTCTTCGAAAAGCGCGACATGATGCTTACGCTTGTGTTCCTGCGCTTCATCGGGGAGAAATTCGAAGATGGCGTCGAAAATCTCAGAAAAGAACTAATCTCACAAGGGCTTGATCCTGACAATGAAGAAATATTCAAAGCATTCTTCGACGACGCGACCTTTACCGACGGCACATACAATTTGCCGGTAGAAGCACGCTGGTCTGCGATAATAAACACTCCCGCGCCAAACCTGAATGTAGCGCTGGACGCCGCCCTGCGCAGTATCGCGGCCAACGACAGAAAACTGAAGGGCTGTTTTGTGGAGGGTACCTTTACTACTCGGAATCTTGCGCCGAACGACATCAAAAAGCTGGTGGACGAAGTAACCAAGATCAGCCACAAGGCATTCGGCGAAGAAAAAGACCTGATCGGCCGCGTCTATGAATACTTCCTGAAGGAATTCGCCGTCAACGCGACGAAAGAAGAGGGCGAATACTACACGCCGCATGACGTAGTCCAGCTGATAGCCGCGATGATTGAGCCATTGGACGGCACTCTTTACGACCCGTGCTGCGGCTCCGGCGGCATGTTCATTCAAAGCGCGGAGTTCGTCAGAGCAAAGCGCGGCGATATCAGCCACATCAATGTTTACGGGCAGGAAAAAGAACCCGCGACCTACCGGCTGGTGAAAATGAATCTCGCGCTGCGCGGAATCAGCCATCACTTGGGCGACGAGAGCGATTCTTCTTTTACCCACGATCTGCATAAAGGCCTGTATTTCAACTATATCATGGCAAACCCGCCTTTTAATCTGAAAGGCTGGTATAACGACAACCTGAAAAACGACGCCCGCTGGGCGGACTATGCCGTGCCGCCGGAGAGCAACGCGAACTATGCATGGATACTGCATATGCTCTCACATCTGAAACCGCTGGAAGGCGTTGCGGGCTTCCTGCTGGCAAACGGCGCCCTTGACGACAGCGATACTGTGGAGATTCGGAAAAAACTGATACAGAACGACAAAGTGGAGGCAATTATCATCCTGCCCAGAGAACTCTTTATCACGACGGATATCAGCGTCACGCTCTGGATACTGAACCAGAACAAAAAGGGCGGCGTTTTTCACGGTAGGGAACTGCGCAATCGGGAACACGAGATACTGTTTATGGATCTGCGCACATGGACGGAAAACCCGGTCAAGAATGAGAACAAAAAGAAAGTTCTCCTTACCGCGGAACAGATCGGGCGCGCGGCCGACATCTACCATACATGGCAGAGCGAAGGGACTGATGGAACGAATTATGCCGTTCCTGAGCTCTACCGCAGCGTCAGCGTCGACGAGATCGAAAAACAGGCCTGGAGCCTTGTCCCGAGCAAATATATCGAGTTCATCGACCACGACCTGGAAATAGATTTTCCCGCCGAGATGAGACGCATCCAAAACGAGATGCGCGAACTTCTGGCGCAGGAAAAAGAGTCGCAGAGGATGCTGGAAGACGCCTTTAGGGGGATTGGATATGATTTATAATCAGATTATGTCTGCCCACTCTATTCCCATAGTAAAACTAGGGAATTATATACGTCGTTCCACCATCAATAATCATAATTTAGAATATGGAATCGAATTGATAGAAGGCGTTACCAATGAGGGAAAGTTTTCTGCTCCAAAAGGCGCCCCCGTCGAAGTTGATTTAAAACCATACAAAATCGTAAACAATGGAGCTTTTGTTTATAACCCATCAAGGCTCAATTTGGGGTCTATTGCATATCGTACGGATGGACTCTGTATTGTTTCACACTTGTATATTGTGTTCTATTTAAATGATCTCGGGAAAGAAAAAATAGATCCAGAGTACTTATATATTTATTTTCGCCGTGAAGAGTTTTACAGGGAAGTGACCTTTAGAAATTTTGGCAGCCAAAGACCTGAGTTTAACTTTAACGATATGAGCGATCTCCTTATCCGGCTGCCCGACATAGCTGTTCAACAAAAATATGTCAATATTTACAAAGCCATGGTCGCCAACCAGCAGAATTATGAGCGCGGCCTTGAGGACCTGAAGCTCGTCTGCGACGGATATATCGAAGACCTGCGCAGAAAAATGCCATGTGAGAGGATCGGGAAGTACATTGAACTGATTGAAACTACAAATACTGATTGCCGCTACGGGATTGAGGATGTAAGAGGCATTTCTATCGAAAAGGAGTTTATTGAAACAAAAGCAGACATGGCAGGTGTAAATCTGGAACCATATCTGATTGTGAAACCTAATGAATTTGCATATGTTACAGTCACTTCCCGAAACGGGGAGAAAATATCGCTTGCGCTTAATGACTCGGATAGTACATATATCTGCTCGTCATCTTACGTAGCCTTTAGGAGCAAAGACAAAACATCACTACTTCCGCAGTATTTGATGCTTTTCTTCTCAAGAGCGGAGTTTAATCGTTTCTCTCGCTTTCATTCCTTGGGTTCTGCCAGAGAAACTTTTGATTGGAGCGAAATGTGTAATGTTCAAATCCCCATCCCGGATATCAAGGTACAAAAAGCAATCGCGGAAATCTATGCCGTTTACATCATGAGGAAAAGAATAAATGAGCAGCTGAAGGCCCAAATCAAAGACATCTGCCCGATTCTGATTAAAGGCTCGTTGGAGGAAGCGAAACAATGATAATTACAGCTGGATCGAAAGTAAAAAATAAATCAGGAGAAACCTATGTCCTAGATGAGAGAATAGGATCTGGGGGCTTTGGGAGCGTATTTAAGGCGCATTGCGAACAAAATACAAACATCGTTGCTGTCAAAGTGCTGCAAAACGCTTTTAATAGCGATGAATCATACCTAACATTTCAAAAAGAAACAAACCAAGCAAAACTGTTGCGTTCTGAAAATGTAATTAAGTATTTGTATATTCATGATGGGAAAGAGTTTTCCGAGTACCCCCCATATATAATTATGGAGTATACAGATGGTGGTACTTTAAGAGATTTAATCGAACACCAATATGGGAAACAATTTGATATCGGAGTTCTAAAAAACATCTATTTACAACTTGCTCACGGCATGAATTGCATTAGTGAACATTTGGTACACCGTGATATTAAACCGGAAAACATATTGAACTTCAACGGCATATTAAAAATTACCGACTTCGGGTTATCAAAGATTTCCGAAGAAAGCACGAAAACTTTGACATTCAAGAATGCTGGTACGTGGCTATATATTGCCCCGGAAGCATGGAACGGCGATAAGAACACAATCCAAATGGATATTTATTCTATGGGGATTGTATTTTATGAGCTTGCAACTTTGGCATATCCATACAAAATTCCTATAAAAACAGACTATTCAAGCATACGTGATATGCATTTGTATAACTCACCAATAAACCCAGCTTCTAAGAACAGGGACCTCCCCCCAAATATTGTTTCAATTATTATAAAAATGATAGAAAAACCAACCAAAAGGCGGTTTAAAAATTGGGATGAAATAATAGGTGCTCTGGAAATCGAGGCTCAGCCACGTGATGTTTTATCTGTTTTTGTAAACAGAGCTGTTTCGTTAAGAAACGACAAGGACTTGCAACTACAAAAACAATTAGCTGAAAAGAAAAAAGCAGAAGAGGAACGAGAAAACCATATTAGATTGGCGTATACACAGTATGTCAATACTATTTCCCTGCCAATACGGGAATTTGCAGAACGGTTTAATTCCCAGTATCCCCATAAAAAAAGTATAAGTATAAAAGAATCTGCCCCTCCTTATTCATCTTCACCAACTTTTTCAACGACTGTCATGATGCCATTCGGTTGTGATATAAAAATCATAGGTAAAATCCTTTTTAGGGAACAATTTATTAGGAGTGAACAAACTTTTTTTGATGAAGGGCCAAAAGTGGTAAATTATATTCCACAATGTAAAAATAGAGACATTATACTATGGTGTAAAGTAGCTGATACAGAATGTCTTGGTTTTAACCTCTTACTCTTAAAGAATAATGATAGTTTATATGGAGATTGGTATATTTTAGAGAATTCAACAAATGCATTTACACGTACGCCTCGTCCTTCTCCCTTTGGTTTTGAGTTATCAGAATTGCCGAAAGAAATCAACAATATAGGTGCCATACATTATTACAAAATGGATTTAAACCCGTTATCAAGAAGTAAGCTATTAGAATATATTTCTAACAGAGTTTAAAAATGTCGCCCTTTGTAATTATTTTCTATATGGAGGGTAATAGCCATGGCTAAACTGCAAAACTACAACGGCCACTATTGCGAGTCGGAATACGAAAACGCATTCATCTCTTTCCTGGAAGAAGAGGGGTGGCAGTATCTTGCCGGAAACAGCATTGTGCGCGCTTCCAAACGCGATGTGCTGTACGCTGACGATCTGGAGCAGTTTTTGAGCAAAACAAATCCGGATCTTACTGCCGGAGAAGTGCGGCAGATCATGGATACCGTCCGCCTTGCCGGCGCTGAGAGCGATTTTGCCACACTGCATAAGGTCTACGGCTGGATGGTGAACGGCATCCAGTTCACGCCGCAGAACGGCGCAGCCAGGATAGCGGCTCTTATAGACTTTGAAAATCCACGGAACAATATTTTCCGGGTCGTCAATCAGTTTGCCGTGGAATACACCAATAACGGCCAGATTGAAAACCGCAGGCCGGATATACTGCTGTATGTCAACGGCATGCCGCTGTGCGTGGCGGAACTGAAAAACCCGGCGGACGCAAATGCTACGATTTATGACGCCTGGGAGCAGATAAATATCCGCTACTGGCGCGACATACCGCACTTGCTGCACTACTGTCCCCTTGCCTGCATTTCCGACGGAGTCAAAACACGCCTCGGCACCGTCCGCACTCCCTATGAGCATTTTTATGCGTGGCGCAGGGTAAATGACGGCGACAAGGTCTCCACACAGCCCTTTGAGGAAACACAGACGATGATACAGGGCGTATACAGCCCCGTGCGTTTTCTTGAAATATTCCGCGACTATATCTATTTTCAGGACAGCGAATATGACAGGGACGAAGTGGAGATCGTCTGCCGCTATCCGCAGTTTTTCGCCTCGCGTCTGCTGAAGCGGAGCATCGTCAGATCTGTTAAGGAAAAAAGCGGCAAAGGAGGAACTTATTTCGGCGCGACAGGCTGCGGCAAGACCTACGCAATGGCATTCCTTGCCCGTCAGCTTGCGCTGCGCTGTACAGATGTGCCGGAGATAGGCTCTCCCACGATAGTGATGATAGTTGACCGCGACGATCTGCAGAAGCAGGGGGCAAAGCTCTTTACCAAAAGCAAGGAGTTCCTTAACTTAGGCGAAGTCAGCGTTGTTCCCAGCCGCAAAAAGCTGAGGGAGGAGCTCGGCGCACGCGAAAGCGGCGGCTTTTATATCTGTACTATTCAGAAATTCTGCGACCGTGAAGACGACAAGATCGGCCAGATCAATGACCGGGCCAATATCATCTGCTTCTCCGATGAAGCGCACAGGACGCAGCTTGAGCATTCCAGAAAAATACAGTTCAGCAAAGACGCCGACGAAAACATGAGGGCGATGATCTCCAAGCCCTACGCCAAAGTCCTTCGCGAGGCTTTTCCGCACGCAACATTTGTCGGCTTTTCCGGCACGCCTATCGCAGAAACATATCAGACCTTCGGCGACGAGATCGACCGTTATACGATGGATCAGGCCGTTGCCGACGAGATGACGGTATCTATCAAATACCATCCCCGTATTGCAAAAGTCCTGCTTGATAACGAGAAGGTGCGCCAGATAGAAGCATACTACAAGCGCTGCGCCGACGACGGCGCAACAAAAGAGGACGTCGAAGCAAGCAAAAAAGCCATGAGCTCGATGGAAGTGATCCTTGGCGAGCCTTCCCGCCTTGAGCGCCTTGCCGTTGATATCCACGACCACTATGTATCATCTTGTGCCAACGACCCGGAACGAGTGCAAAAGGCTATGATCGTTTGCTCCAGCAGGAAGATCGCCTACGAACTGCTGAAGAAGTTCCAAGTCCTGTATCCGGAATGGTTCGTTGAAAAAAAGGCAGACGAGGGAACATCCGTGACAACGGAAGATCTCCGCAGACTGAAGCCCATGCCATTTATTGCAATGGTGGCGTCCGTCGGAAGCAATGACCCCGCCGATATGTACAACTACCTCGGCGGCGTGAAAAATGACAGTCGCTCTGATGACCTTGACGCCATGTTCAAAGAGGAAAAATCCAACTTCCATATCGTAATAGTAGTGGATATGTGGATCACCGGCTTCGACGTCCCGTCGCTTACGTATATGTATAACGACAAGCCGCTGAAAAAGCATACGCTGATACAGACGATCAGCCGCGTCAACAGAAAATATCCGGGCAAGGAATACGGCATGATCGTCGATTACATCGGCATCCGCGAAAATATGCGTGAAGCAGTAAAAATCTACGGCGGCGACGGTTCGGTCGCCACGACCGCCGACGATGTGGAGCAGTCGACCAGAATATTCCGTGAACAGCTTTCCGTTTTGAAAGACCTCTTTGCCGGTTATGATCTTATGCCCTTCCTCGACCCGGAAAGAGACCCAGCCGAGCGGTACAGACTACTGGCAAAAGCGGCAGAGTATGTGTTTGTTTCCACTCAGGTATTGAATACGGAACGCGACGGCGGCAGAAAAGTAAAAGCGGTATCCTTCAAGACGTATTTCCTGAATACTGTAAAGAGGATGCGCGCCGCGTATGATATATGCCAGCCTTCCGGAGAACTTGGAGAGGAAGAATCAGCTCTGGCGCAGTGCTTCATGGCTATTGCCGGGTTTGTGCGCAAAATGAGCGGGACAAGCGAAGTGGACGCCGACGCCATGAACCGCCATGTGGCAAAAATGGTAGAAGAAGCCCTGAAATACAACAAAGTCGAAAGCGTTCTGGAAGAAGGGACTCAGGAGGATATCTTCAGCCCGGAATACTTTGAAAAGCTGTCTGATGTGAAAATGCCGGCTTCCAAGCTGGAAATGCTGGTGAAAATGCTGCGGAAGCAGATCACGGAATACGGCAAAACAAACCAGATGGCGGCGAAAAAATTCCAGGAGATGCTTGAGGAGACCATCAAGCAGTATCACGAACGCAGGGAACACCTCACAGCGGAAGAAGCAGGCGCCGCACAGGAAGAGACGTCGGAGGAGATCATTCAGAACGCGACTGAACAGGCGCTGCGCATCCTTGAAGAGATGAAGGCGGACCGCGAAAGTTTCCGCAAGGTAGGGTTGACCTTTGAAGAAAAGGCCTTTTACGATATTTTGATGGCTCTGCGTGATCAGTACAATTTTGAGTATGGCGAAGATAAAGTCGCAGACGGCGTTATCGTCAATGAAAAATGCAGATCCCTGGCAAAAAAGATCAAGGATATCATTGACACAAAATCCTCTTTTGCCGACTGGCTCAATAACCAAATAGTCAGGGATCAGCTGAAGTTTGACATCAAAGTCTGTTTGATAAAAAACGGCTACCCGCCGCAGTACAGTCCGGAAGTCTTTAGAAAAGTCATGGAGCAGGTCGAGAACTTCGAGGAAAATAACTGATACAGATAATCAGGACTGCGGTCAGGGACGGCTGCAGCAGCCGGGAAAAAGGCTTTTGCCATCGACCACATCCCAACGCATATAAAACATTGGAATTTTTATTTCCAACGCACAAATGCGTTGAAAATGCGTTGGAAAGTATTGGTTACGGCGCTGTCTTGTAATAGTTCACATAAGCCATGCCTGCCGGGTATATCGCATGAAGCAGTTTTATGAAGGCCGCGCCGGTCCGTTGGTTCCGGGCACTGACCCGAAAATGTTTGCCAGCGGTGAACAAGGTTCTATGATACGGAATCCTCTGATTGCAACGGTTTTATATTATAATCGGACGATCGACGCTTTTGGAACCGGTTTTGAGCGGGTGTTCAGACTATGTAAGGACATCCCCTATAAGTACAATAATAATCAGTTCGGATTCACATTTGAATTTTTACGGGATCAAAATGCGGCGATAAATGATCTAATAAATGATCCGATAAACAATTTGAAGGATTCGGAGCGAGCACTGCTCACACTGATTATGACAGGACAGACCCGAAACAAGCAGGAGTTTTCCGAGAAGCTCGGCAAATCACCGGCTACTGTGCAAAGGTATATTAAGCACTTAACGGAGTTGGGAATCATAAGACGGGAAGGGGCAAATAAGAACGGCCGGTGGGTCGTCGTGAAGTGATTTCTTACGATTCCTGAATATACGCCCCGGATTACACGCTGAGTCCGGTGTAGTGGAAACTGTGCTTCCGATGCTGCGGGAACCATGATTCCGATCACAGGAAAACATTGTAAAAGGTAGCTCTATCCATCGGAACACACCGGTTCCGCCCGGCCACGCACTCGGAACCGGTGGCTCTGGCAAGTGGATTCACTGGCTCTCAGAGAGCGGAATACTCATTCGGATCAAGCAAAGTGACAACTCTCTTGCTCACTACGCCAACGCATCCAACGCGTTAAACGCGTTGAAACAATTGAATCCAACGCACAAATGCGTTAGAATGTTGTTGGAGGGTTAAAATATCATGCTGCCAAAAAAAGAAACGCTGACTATAGAATTCAAAAGCGATATAAATAAACTCCCTGATTCAGAAATAATCGAAGCGGTTGTCGCATTCGCAAATACTGAAGGAGGAGAGCTGTATATCGGCATGGAGGATAACGGCGAAGTAACCGGTATCCATAAGAAGCATGAAAATATAACAGCTGTAAGCGCACTTATTGCAAATAATACAGTTCCCCCGGTATCGGTGAGGGTGGAAATGGTTGAGGATGTTTTCCCTGTAATAAAAATAACCGTTCCTAAAACATACAGCGGAATAACGGCGACAACCACCGGAAGAACGATACACAGGCAATTAAAAGCAAACGGAGAACCGGAAAACGTTCCAATGTACCCCACTATGTTTGCAACAAGACTCTCTGATCTTCGGCTGCTGGATTATTCTGCGATGCCTTTGCTTCAAAGCAGTATTGAAGATTTCGACCCTATTGAAGTCGAACGTCTGAGACTGTTGATTTCAACATACCATGGCGAAAAAAACCTGCTTGATTTAACAGATGAAGATTTGTATAAAGCATTAGGTTTTGTCCGGGAACAGAATAATGTTTTATACCCTACGATAACCGGTATTCTTATGGTCGGTAAGGTAAGCGCGATCAAAATGTATGTGCCGACGCACGCGGCCGTTTTCCAGGTTTTGGAGGGAACAGAGGTAAAAAATAATGATGACTATGTTCTGCCGCTGCTTCAAACAATAGAACGTTTGAACGACAGTATTGAGACCAGAAATCCGGAAGAGGAAATCGAAATGGGCCTATTCAGGATCGCTGTTCCTGAATTTGACAGAAGAGCTGTCAGAGAAGCTCTCGTTAATGCATTCAGTCATAGAGATTATTCAAAAATGGGAAATGTCAGAGTGGCTGTCAGCGACGATGGCTTAACCATTGCAAACCCGGGAGGTTTTATTGAAGGAGTTTCAATTAAGAATCTGCTTACCGCAGAACCACACGGCAGAAATCCGCAGCTGGCGGATGCATTGAAGCGAATCGGCCTCGCAGAGCGGACGGGAAGAGGCATTGACAGGATATATGAAGGATCATTGATTTTTGGGAGGCCGATTCCTGATTATTCAGCAAGCACCTCTGTAACAGTATCGTTGCTTATTCAGCGCAGCAAACCGGACAGACAGATCGCCCAATTGGTGTCAAATGAGCAGAAGCGCCTGGGACGGCCGCTTTCGCTGAATACCCTTATGGTATTGAATACGTTAAAAGATTTGCCAAAATCAACTGTCAGTCAGCTTGCTGAGGTAATCAACATTTCGGGAACCGCAATCAAAGGAATCCTTGACAATTCGATAGCCGCAGGATTGGTGGAGGGATTTGGCAACGGCAGAAACAGGACGTATATATTATCGCCCAAGGAATACAATACAAAGACAGCAAAAATAGGATATGTCCGGCAGGTCGATATTGATGAAGCAAGGTATCCGGAACTGATAATGAATTTGGCAAAGAATATGGCTTTTCTGTCCCGCGCCGATGTCGTGCAGTTACTGCATGTAAGTTCTTCCAAGGCATACAACTTACTGAAAAAGCTGGTTGAACAAGGCGTGTTGGAACCGGTCAATAAAGGTCATTACGCAAAATATAAATACATTGGAAACGATGATCCAACGCGCCCAACACGTTAAAAGCGTTGGACGCGATTGAATCCAACGCACAAATGCGTTGCAACGCGTTGAAAATGCGTTGGAAAGTATTGGCTTCGGCGCTGTCTTGTAATGGTTCCATATAAGCCATACCTGCCGGGTATATCGCATGAAGCAGTTTTATGAGCCCCGCGCGGACGAAAAGTGTCAGCACCGCTGACATAATTGCGCCGTCCGGCAAGTCGAACAAAATGATAACTCGATCGGCCACATTTCCAACGCATAAAAACGTTGGGATTTTTATTTCCAACGCACAAATGCGTTGGAAATGCGTTGCAGCGCGTTGGATTGTTGGGAAGCGCTGGTACAAGGCATCTTGTGAGATTCAAAAGACTGCTTCTTCAACGATTTCAACAAAATTAGAGCTCCTCTATCAGCCGGAAAACCCCGCAAAAAAGTCTGAGCTGACAGCAATTTGTTTTTTGCACTACTCACATGGGCGTTCAAATAGCCGTCAATATGCGGCAATTTTGTTGATATTGCACTGCATTGTATGTATAATAGCTGTAAAAGGAGTGATAACAGATGCCTACGACCAGCTTTTCCGTCAGGATGGACGCCGATGTAAAAAAAGAGAGCGAACTTATATACAATGCATTGGGAGTAAATCTGACCACAGCGATAAACGTTTTCCTGCGCAAATCCATAGCCGCCGGGGGCTTCCCCTTTGATGTGCGCATTGAGGAGCAGCCCAACAGAGAAACCATAGAGGCCATGCTTGAAGCTGAAAGAATAGCGCGCGACCCAAACGTGAAAAAATACTCGGTTGAAGAGGCGCTGCAGGAGCTGAAAAGTTGAACACACTGCGGGTCGTATGGACAGCGGCTTTCAAAAAGGATTATAAAAAAGCAATGCGCCGCGGTCTCGACATAAATAAACTCGACGACGTGATCCGCAGTCTTGCATTGCAGACGCCGCTGCCTGAAAAGCATAAAGACCATGCTCTTATCGGAGAATGGGCAGGACACAGGGGGTGTCATGTAGCGCCGGACTGGCTGCTGATATACAGGATAGACGGGAACATTCTGGTATTGACCCTCTCCCGCACAGGAACACACGCGGACCTGTTCAGGGAATAACAGCAGCGCATACAAGGAGGTGTGCCGGATGATCATGAACGCTGCCGCCGCGCGTCAGAATTTGTATAAAGTTATTGATGACGTCATAACAACGGAAGAACCGACATTCATAACGTCAAAAAAAGGGAATGTCGTTATACTGTCTGAAAGGGATTATAACGCTATAAACGAGACTCTTTATCTTTTCTCCATCCAGGGAATGCGCGAAAAGCTGATCGAAGGCGTCAACACCCCTCTCAGCGAGTGCGTGGAAGACCCCGAAGATGAGTGATCCGTATGTGGAAGCATTACGAATAAACAAACTCAAGCCCCCCTTACGGGGGCTAATTTGAAATGTTTACACCTGTTATTTTGTGAGATATTATTTACATAAAGCAGGTGATACGATGAAAAATTCCCTTCTAAACATAATAAGTCATACCGATCTTGACGGCGTCACCGCGGCGGCGCTCGCATGGCACGTGAATAAACACATGGGGCTCATGCGGGTCTTTCTTACCGGCTACGGCGAGGTGGACACACTTATTTCGGAGGCTATGGCATCCGGCGGCATTCCTCTCGTGCTCGATCTTTTCTGCCAGCGCGAGGATACCATCGACATGATCGATAATAACTGGGATGAGACGCGCCCGCCTTTTCTCTTCGACCATCACAAAAGCACGTTCGAAAGATACGGCAGCCGCAGGTGGGCAAGGCTCGACATGAACTGCTGCGGCGCTCTTGTCTACTGGAACTGGCTGAAGGAAAATCCTGTGGACGAGCACACGCCCGACACGCTGGCCGAGCTTGAGCCTATCGTGCGCATAGCGAACGACCGTGACCTGTGGCTCGGACAGATTCCCGAAAGCCGCCTCTGGCAGGCGCTTGTCACGATGTGCGGCTACTGGAGCGTCTTTACGCGCCTCGCCGCGAATCCGAGCGGAAAGATGACGCCGGCGGAATTTGACGGAGCGTCTGAATTCACCGAAAGGCAGGAAGCGCGCTTCGCGGAGGCCAAGGAGCATATATGGCGCACCGGGAACGAACTTGCGTTTGTATGCGACGGCGTGCTCGAATTCGGCGACGTTTCAGATTTCTGCGGGCTGCTGCTGGATCGCGATGAGAATCCGCCGCTTGTGGCCGCCGTGGCGGCGAAGCGCATGAGCGGGGACTGGGCCGTTTCGATGAGAAGCCGCGGCGGCCTGGCGGGGCGCGTGCTGGCACTGCTTAAGGACGGCAAAAAGATTCGCGGCGGCGGACACGGAGACGCTTCCGCGCTTTATTTCCCGCGCAATTACTCTCAGGAGCAGATACGCGATTCGATCATCGCTGCGATAAAGGTGGAAAAGGAGCGCAGCGCGGCCCCGAAGGTCTCTATCGGGGACCTGCTGGGCTGGAAGGGCTGAGCCGCCAAGGGCACGGGCATCTTTTCTTCTGCTGCGGGACAAGTCTTAATGGGCAAAAAGCTTGATTCTCTTGCGGTTATATACGCATCCGAAGGCACGGGGCATAAAGCGGCGGCTTTTGCCGTGTGCGAAGCTTTTCGCAAATATAACCCGGCCGGGCGCGCATTTTGCTTCGATATCCTGGATCTCGTCCCGCGATGGCTGAAGTTTACCGTCTCCCGCGGATATGAGACGATGGCGCGTCATGCGCCGCGGCTCTGGGGGGCTCTGTACTGGGGCTCCGACCGTGCCGGGATGCAGGCGAATGTCTCCGAAGGGATCCACGACAAGCTCTGCGATATTTATCTGCCGCGCCTTGAAAAGATGTTTTTAGAAAACCGCACCGAAGCCGTGCTCTTCACGCATTATTTCGGCGCGGCAGTTTTTGCGGAGAGGATGCGCGGAAAGATTCCCGTCTACTGCGCCGATACGGATTTTGAGAGCCACCGCTTCCAGCGCAGCGCGGCTTTCAGGCTGTCGTTTGCGGGAAGTCCGCGCGCGCTGCGCCAGCGCGTGAATGAGGGGATCCTCAACGCCGAGGATACCGGAGTCCCCGTGGCTGGCAAGTATTCGGCGCTTCCTTCAAAGGAGGAGGCGCGCGAAAGGCTCGGCCTGCCGAAGGATGCCGCTGTGGTGCTCGCAAGCGGCGGCGGCATAGGCGCGGGGCCGGTCTTCGCCGCGGTAAAGTCGCTTGCGACGCGCCGCGATATCATAACGACGGCGGTCTGCGGCAGCAACAAAAAGCTCTATTCCGTGATGGACGCTTATTTCAGCTTCAGCAAAAACGTCCGTGTAGTGGGCTTCGCGCATAATATGGAAGATTATTACGCCGCGGCGGATATCGCGGTGATGAAGCCGGGGGGACTTTCCTCCTCCGAAGCGCTCTGCGCGGCTCTGCCGATGTTCCTCATCGCGCCGGTGCCGGGGCAGGAGGAGCTTAATATGTCTTATCTGACGGAAAACGGCGCGGCGCGTTATCTGCCGCGCGCGGAAAATGCGGCCGATACCGTCTGCTGCGCTCTGACGGACGGCAGCGCGCATGCGATGCAGGCGGCGGCGGCAAGGCTCGCGAGGCCGAACGCCGCTTTTGATATCGTAAGGCTCATGGAGCAGAGCGCGTAACGCCTTTATACAGAATTGCAAAAGAGCCCCCGGGAAACGGAGGCTCTTTTTTGCGTTTTATGCGGTTTTATTTATTTCGATTTTATATAGGTGCAGATATACTGCAGCGGCACATAGCAGCGGATGCCGTATTTATCGTTCGCCGGAATCTCGAATGTCTCGCCGGTCTTTATCTCTCTCCATTCCTTTTCTCCGGGAAGAAGGACCTGGCAGACGCCTTCCGTGATGTCCATTATCTCAGCGTCAGCTGTCCCGAATTCATATTCTCCGGGAACGAAAAATCCGAGCGTCTTGCGTTCGCCGTTGGCAAGATAGACGGTATGGCTTACGACTTTTCCGTCAAGATACACATTGGCCTTTGTCATCGCTGTAACATTTTCCAGTTTCTCGATCACGTGGTATCCCTCCTGATTTTTTGATCTGGCATAATAAATAATAGTGTTATTTTTGCCATTAGTCCAGTAAAATAACCATAAAATAGCCGAAGCTGTTATCAATATACGAAGGGTAGTTATAACGATGTCTTTTTACTATATATTTCTGCGCGGAAGAATCGTGCTGCGGGAAAACGGCTCGGTGCCGCGCCAGGACGAAGCGGCCTGCCTTGAAAGTTTTCTCGTAAACAGCGGTTATGTGGACAAAAACGGCGAAACGCCGGACAGATGGGGAGAGCTCGACGAGAACTTTTCGCTGCCGGAGGGTTTTTCCGCGTTCGAAAGGCGCGGCTGCTGGACGGTGGTCGGAGAGGAACAGTTTTTCCGCATCGGCAAGGCTTTTCATATAATGGACTGGCAGAGGCTGCACAAATTCTGCGGCAGATGCGGCGCGGAGAACGTTTATGACGCGTCCGAGGGTGCGATGCGCTGCAAAAAGTGCGGGGAGCTTTTCTATCCCGTGATCGCGCCCGCTGTTATCGTCTGCGTCGAAAAAGAGGGAAAGATTCTTTTGGGGCACGGCGTGAATTTCCCCGCCGGACGCTACAGCGTGCTGGCGGGCTTCGTAGAGCCGGGCGAGAATCTTGAGGAGTGCGTGCGCCGCGAAGTGTGGGAAGAGGCGCACATAAAGCTGAAAAACATAAAATATTTCGCAAGCCAGCCGTGGCCCTTCCCGCGCTCGCTGATGCTCGGCTTTACCGCCGAATGGGAGAGCGGAGAGATATGCCCCGATACAAGCGAGGTAACGGACGTCCGGTGGTTCGCGCCGGACGAGATACCGGAGTATTACAGGGGCGTAAGCATTTCGGCGAGGCTCATCGAGGATTTTACCGCAAGGCACAGAAAGTCATAAAAGGAGGGGACGCGGATGCTCGGGACAAAAGGACTTATGCATGTCTATACAGGCAATGGCAAGGGGAAGACGACGTCGTCTCTCGGCCTTGCGCTGCGGGCCTGCGGTCACGGGGCAAAGACCGCGGTCGTCCAGTTCATGAAGGGAAGCTGCGTTTACGGAGAGCTTGAGAGCGTAAAGCATATCCCCGGACTTACGCTGGTGCACACCGGACGTGACGTCTGCATATTCAGGGGAGAGGAGACACCCGAGGACTATGCGGAGGCAGAGCGCGGCCTTGCTCTGGCGGAAGAGTTCCTCACATCCGGGGAATACGGGCTCGTGATACTGGACGAAATAAACGTGGCCTGCGATTTCGGCCTTATCGATCCGCAGAAAGTGCTTGAGATCTTAAAGCGCAGAGCGAAAGCGACGGAGGTCGTGCTTACCGGAAGGAACGCGCCGCAGGATTTTATCGCTGCTGCGGACTACGTGACGGAGATGAAAGAGATAAAGCATCCCTACAGAAAGGGAGTCGCGGCAAGAGCGGGCTCCGAATACTAAACCTAAATTAAACTGTGATTAAACCGTAAACTTTAAATGAACTTGACAATGACTCTCTGTTCATTTAAACTGAAACCGCAATAAATAATATGCCTGTTAAAAGAAACAGATTTGACGCCAACAGTATAAATTTAAGGGGGACACAATAATGGCAACGACAAAGGAAAACCTGGCCGCATCTTTCGCAGGAGAATCACAGGCCAACCGCAAATATCTTATGTTCGCCGAGCAGGCTGAAAAAGAAGGATTCGCCGGAGCGGCGAAGCTTTTCCGCGCAGCGGCGGCAGCTGAGCAGATCCACGCTTTCATGGAATTCAGGACAGCCGGCGGAGTAGGGACCACCGAGGAGAACCTCAAGGCTGCTATAGCCGGAGAGACTCATGAATTCACCGAGATGTATCCCGAGATGATCAAGCAGGCGGAAGCCGAAGGCTGCAAAAACGCCGCCCGCGTTTTCAATATGGCCAACGAGGCCGAGAAGGTCCACGCGAAGCTTTATACCGAAGCGCTGGCCGACATAAAGGGCAACGACGATTACTACCTCTGCCCGATCTGCGGCTATATCCACAAGGGCAAGAGCGAAGGCGCGTGCCCGATCTGCGGCGCCAAGGCTTCGGCGTTCCTGAAATTCTAAGCGTTCTTCAGGCACTGCATATGCAAAAAGAGCCTCTCTCGGAAAACGGAGGCTCTTTTATTTTATCCGCTCCATCAATCTATCATCAATCTATCATGAAAACCTCACAACCGGATGTTAAAATTAGTGCCGTAACAAACAGAACGGGTATATGGGGGAGAATAAAATGACTGCGAAAAAAAGATTCTTCCTTATGCGGCACGCAAGGCCGCAGCTGCCGGGCGACGGGCGCGTCTATTACGGCCAGACGGATTACCCGCTCAGCAGAGAGGGGCTCGCCGAAGCGGAAAAAGTGGGCTCGTTTCTTTCCGGCAGCATAAAGTTCGACTGCCTCTATACGAGCGATATGACGCGCGCGCTGCAGACGGCGGAGCTTGCGGCGCCGTACCTTGAGCCGCATGTCGTGCCTGCGCTGCGGGAAATTTCGCTCGGCAAATGGGAGGGGAAGGGCTACGACGAAGTTCGCAGCGAATTCCGCGAGATATATGAGGCAAGAGGAGTCAAATTCGCGGAGACCGCCCCTCCGGACGGCGAAAGCTTCGTGGAGCTGCAGAAGCGCGCCGTGCCAGCCTTCGAAAGCATCATGTCGCGGCACGAAAGCGGCAGCATCCTGATCGTCGCTCACGCCGCGGTGATATGGAGCATAACGGCGCATTATTTCAGTCTTGACCTGAACGATATGTTCTTCTTCCCGCAGGATTACTGCGGGATACACGTCGCAGAAGAGTCTTCCGGGCGGCTGCGTCTCTGCCGCTATAACTGGAGCCCGGCGCTCCGGTTCTGACAGAAAGGCGGTGCGTAAGATGAAAAAACACACAGGCGGATTTATGGCGCTGCTTGTCGCGATCATCGCGATCGCGGCGATATTGGGCTCCGGGCTGCTTTCGGTGGAAGCGCTGAAGAAGCACAGCATCGAAAAGGGGCTTGCGGCGCTTGCGACGGGCGACCTGAGGACCGCGGTCGAAAAGTTCGAAAAAGCGGCTAAATACTCATTCCGCCCCAACGCTTTCATACTGCTTAACCTCGCGAAAGCGCAGGCGGCTCTCGGGGATACCGAAAAAGCGATCGAGAATCTGCAGAAGGCCGAAAGCGCTGCTCCTTCCGACCCGGATATAAAGTATGAGCTGGGCAAAATATACATAAACGAAAAGAATTACGGCGCAGCAAAAAAGGAGATCTCCGGCCTTGAAGCGCTGCAGACGGACAAAGCGGACAGATACGCGCAGGAGCTGAAGGAAGCGGTGCAGACAGGAACCGTGAAGGACGCCGTCGGAGACTTCCTGAAGAAAATACTGCCTGAGGGCATCCCGGGCATACTGAAAAACGTCCTGCCGGGCGGGGACGGGAATGAATAGCAGGAGCTTTGCTCTTGCATCCTTGCTGATACTTTTTTCATTTGCGCTGCCGGCCTTCTCTTCCGACGCGCCTAAGGTCATCAATGTCGAAAAAACGCCGCAGCACAGGGAGTTTTTCAAGATTCCGGTCGCTCTTTCGCTAAAGGACGGCTTCAGCTTCGAAAAGACCGAGAGCGGCGCGGCCGACAAAAAGAAGAAGATCGCGCTTGAGGGCACGCTCGTCCATATCCCGTACGAGAAACTGCTCGAAGAGATAAAAAACGACTGCCTTAAGGAAAAGAACATGGAAGTCAAGTCACAGTCGTCCTTTATCTGGAACGGAGACCGCGCCGAGCTTCTTAAGATATTCCGGACGGGCGGCAAAACGACGGTAGGAAAATGGGTGCTCATAGTGGAACGCGGCGCCGAGACGTGGATGATAAGCGCGGCCTACAGCGCAAAAGACTTAAACGCGTCGCAGGATGCGCTCGATATGATCAAAAGCGCGTGGTGGCAGCGGGGCAATGCCGAAAGCACAGCAGCAAGCGCGCCGCTCCTGCCGGACATGTCCGGCACTCCATTCAGGGCGGCCGACTTCCGCAGCGATACGCTGATATTCACGAAGGACGGAAAGCTCCCGACCCAGGATCCCGACAAGGCCCTTTTTGTAGTGTCGGAGCTCTCCGAGGCCCGCTATACGCAGGAAAGACGCGAAGCCTTTGCGAAGGAGCATCTTGCGGCAATAGAACCGGGTTCCGTGCTTGAAGTCATCTCGAACGAAGAGGAGACCCTGATCGGCGTCCCGGCCATTATCACAGTGGCCTACGCCGTTTCCGGGGAACAGAAAAAACTCATCTATCAGGCAGCTCTTTTCCGTATGTCAAAGGTCACTGTCTTAGTCGGCATAGCCTGCGGCAATACTGCGGAAAATCTCGAATATTTCAGGAAACTTACAGATCTTTACACGTCTGAAAGCGTAACGAAAGGGGATGGATCATGATGAAAAAGAAGGTAATATCTGCGTTTCTGGTATTAATGATAGCCGCGTCTTCAGCTGCCGCAGGGCCGCGCGGCGGTGGCGGCGGCTTC
>JAFYJW010000034.1 GCA_017537925.1 Synergistes sp.
ACATTATCTGGCAAATTCATTTTCGAATTTAGGCAGATACAAAGAAGCGCTGCCGTTAAAGGAACAGGTGCTGGAGCTGCGCAAAGAGATCCTTGGCGAAAAGCATCCGGACACGATAATCGCCATGAACAACCTGGCAAATTCATTTTCTGATTCAGGCCGGTATGAAGAAGCGCTGCCGCTGCGTGAGCAGGTACTGGGGCTGCGCAGGGAGATACTTGGCGAAAAGCACCATTTCACGCTACGTGCCATGCATAACCTGGCAAGTTCATTTTCGAACTTAGGCAGATACAAAGAAGAGCTGCCGCTGCGGGAACAGGTGCTGGCGTTAAATAAGGAGATCCTGGGCGAAAAGCATCCGGACACGATAAGCGCCATGCATAACCTGGCAAGTTCATTTTCGAACTTAGGCAGATACAAAGAAGCGCTGCAGTTACGGGAACAGGTGCTGTCATCATACAAAGAGATCCTTGGCGAAAAGCACCCGGACACGATAATGGCCATGAATAATCTGGCAAGTTCATTTTCGAATTTAGGCAGATACAAGGAAGCGCTGCCGCTGCGTGAGCAGGTGCTTGAGCTGCGCAGGGAGATCCTGGGCGAAAAACACCCGAACACGATACGCGCTATGAACGGATTGGCCTGGTGCTGTTTTTTATGCAGGATGTTTGAAGATGGTCTTCCATATGCTGAAAAAGCGGTAAAGTTAAATAATGAGAATAATGATGTCAGTGAAAGAAGCAGGATCAATACTCTTGACACATTGGCGCTTCTTTATTCGGAAACCGGCAACGTTGATAAAGCGCTTGCAATAGCAAAAAACAATTTGGAGACAGCCACAGCTTCCTATTCTTCCGACAGGAATTATCTTGCCTCGCGGCATTATGCCATGGCCTACTGCCTGAATAAGGCTCAAAGATTTAACGAAGCATTCCCGCATGCAGAACAGGCTTTTAAGATACGGAAAGAGCAGAATGGGGATGATAATAAGAGAACCATTCTGGCAAAAGAGCTGTTGGAAGAGATAAAACATCACCTCTAAAGAGCCGGTGGATCTTGCTTATCAGGACCTTCCTATCCCACAGCGGAGCGCCGGTAAGATGCGGCGGATATTTTGATGGCAGCAATGGTGATGGAGTCTGCAGGTATTTGGATTCAAGAAACAAACCTATGCAGCATTTATGAATCGAGACCAATCATCTGTAACATAGACGAGTATTATAAAAAGTTTTTAAAGGAAAAATAAGCAAATAACAAGTATTATGAATTAACTAAAACTTCCCATATCAAAAATGGGCATCGCACCTTGAAAACTCAATAATACAGGCAATCCACAGATTTTTATGAAGGTACATTAGGATAAGGCGTAATAACTCATTTAATCAAATCGAGCCTTCCTCAGCAAAAGATGCCCCCCCATGTGGCAGAAAACGGTGAAACGCAGAGAGGATCCCACTGTGGGAAGACCCTAAAATTTGAAAAACCGAATACGAATTCCGGCGTCCGAAGACTGCCACATTAATTTGTGCTACAATAAAAATACAAATAAACGATCAGCAAGACAGAAAAAAAGAAGAGAATCTGCGCCATTATGCGTATAAAAGCATAAAGGATTTTTAGCGGCAGTATGGTCGGAATATTGCGGTGATCCTTACTGCCGCCGCTCGGCAATATCGGCGAAAGCATTTATGAACTTTACAAAACTAAAGCAGGGAACGGTAAGAGTGACAAAAGAAGAATTTAAAAAATCGAAGGGCGGCGGATAAAGTAAAAAAGGAATTTATCGATAGGTTTCCCTCGCTGCTCACGGAGGACAGTGTGGCTGGACAGCTGGGGCAACGACGGGAGCCGCGATAGGTTCATTTATCCCAGCCCTTGGTACAACGGTCGGCGGGATCTTAGGAGGGCTCGCTGGAGCAATGCTTTGCGGAGGCGCGCAAAAGGCGTGACCGACAGTGTCCTTGACGTGTTTATAGAGGACGACGCCAAGGAAATGGTTAAAATTATAGAAGATGAATTTAAATCACTTGCCATTGATTACCTGCTGAATGAGACAGAATGTAAAAATGCGGTCGAAGCACGCTCTGAAAAACTGGATGGTTCAAAGCTGAAGGATATGTATGCAAGCGATGACCGCCGTGAGTTCGCGAACGATCTGCTTATGCCTATTGTTGAAAAAGCAATCTCAAAGCGTAAAAAAATATACCTCCCATCGGACAGCAGTTGGCAAAAAGGTCTGAGGGAAGTGTTGGAAAGCATAGCCGACAACAGCGAAAACCCGGCAACAGCATAAATGATATAAAGGCCGTAAAAAGCTCCCAATGGCAGCCGATTTACGCAGATTAACAAGATTGTATAGCGGTATGGTTGCTTAAAAGCAAATATCAGCAGGCTGAAGAAGGAGGAAATAACATGAGTTATGAGGTAAAAGGCATTATTACAAATTATAAACAGAGAGCGGGTAATAAAGTAACAATTCAGATAAATGGTGACATATATATTGATGATAAATTTAACTTATGGATAGAAGAAAAAAAAGAGCCGAAGGAATGCATTCTTATGCCGAAAGATACTGAAATAACCGTAGCAAATAATTTTTCTACGCTATGTGCTGTTGTTACTTTAAATAAATCGAAATGTACATTTACCATTGATACAACTACAGGGAATGTCCTTCAAAGCATCGAAATAAATAACTGATAGGAAGAAAGCCATGCCAGTAAAATCCGTTCTTTTCTGGGGCGCTGGAGCGACTCGCAAGCTTGGGATGCCGACAACTGAGGATCAGGAAGAGATGTTCAAGTTGTACTTCTTTGATGAAAAAGGATTTCTTGAGAAGTACGGCGATGAAATGGGGGGAAAAGCGCAGAAGCTGCTCTACGCACTCAAAGAGGGAAATAATAAATACAACTTCGACATGCGCGGGTTAAAAAGGTATATAAACAACTTTTTCTCAGAATGCTCTTTCCGCATGGTCGATTTATATAACCTTCTTGATTCGCAGATATCTGCCGGTCAAAGTTTTCGGATATATGACGAAAATAACTGCGCTACAATATGCTCGGCAGACGACGCGCTGCGGTACAGGCGCGCGATACTCGTTTTGCTGCAAAGCGTCTTCACGATATATCTGAAGAAATCGGCTTGCAACCCGGAAATTGAAAGGTATAAGCTTTTTTTCAGGAAACTGGCAGAGATCGTACGGAGAGAAAAAACGAATCAGCTAAGAGGCTTTTGTCGTGACAATTTGGACGATCTAAAGGGTGACGACTTCATATTTTCCGAGATCGCCTATATTTCTTTGAACTGGGATTTTCTCTTTCTCTGGCCGATGTTCATAGCTCATAAGGAGCTGAATGACGAAAACGGGAATTATACCATTGTCAACACCAGAAACTTCATATTTTCCGAGATCGCCTATATTTCTTTGATCTGGGATTTTCTCTTTCTCTGGCCGATGTTCATAGCTCATAAGGAGCTGAATGACGAAAACAGGAATTTTGCCGTTGTCAACGGCAGAAACGTCAAGCTTAAGATATTCAACGATTTTGCAGCGTATACGGCGTCGCGCCCCGTCGAACCGGAAAGCGGCAAAAATAAAATATGGTATCCGTACAACGCGACGGTGGCGACGCACGTCAATGACCCGGAGCATCTTTACGACCGAATCGTGACGCTGATACGTACTTATCTGCCGCACGGGCAGACGAACTGGCTTGAGTGCCCGGTTTGCGGCAAACTGAGCATGTATCTCGGCGACGAATGGCAGCTGAACTCACAGACGATAGCTATGCGCAGCCCGTTGCTCGACGAAAACCCCGACTACAAATGCCAGCATTGCGGACAGAAGCTCACCACCGCCGACTCGTCCATGTTGCTGCAGACCCAGCTCAAAAAGAAAGCCTCGTATATCGAAGAGATACAGCGCGATATGCGGCTTAGGCTTTCCGAGGCAGAAAAAATAGTCTTTGTAGGTTACTCTCTGCCAGCCGATGATATCGAATACCGCTCTGTCTTCGTGGCAAATAACGCACGACAGAAAAAGCAGATATATGTAGTGCTGTATAAGGAAGAAGAAACGAGTAAATGGCTCAAAGCCAACGATCCGTATATCAGCAAAATGGCTGGCGACAAATCTGACGATACCAGGAAAACGATAAGAAGGTATGCGGCTTTATTCGGTGAAGAAAACGTGTGGGTAAACCTGGCCGGCTTCCCCGCTGCGGCCGACAGCGTTATAGAAAAGCTGACAGGATAGGGGTTGTTTTTCCCCCCTTGCTTACATAGAGATTTCAGGCAGATTAGATGCCCGGTTATTTCTTTTTGCTGTTTTGTTTCGCTTCGAGTTCCTCCAGCTCTTCGATGCTGATTTTTCTGTAGCCTTTGGGTTCGTTGAAGAGATTGGGGTCCTGCGGGGCGAATTTTATTTTTTTATACTCGCAGGAGTATTCGCCGTTCAGGGATTCGGTCTTGACCGGTATCGGGAAGTCGCTGCGGCGCCATTCGTAATAGCGGTCCTCCGCCTCGCCGTTGTTGTATTTTACGGTGACAAGGTATTTTCTCAGGCGGAAGGTGTCGACAATTTCGTAACCGAGGTCCTCGCGGGAAAGGTCTCCGGTGTCTTTCGGCGTGCCTTCCGGAAGGGCCGAAAGAAGGGCTCCCGAAAATGCTTCCTCGACGTAGACTTTTTTCTTCGGGAAGATCAGCCACATCACTCTTTTGTCGGCGCGCGTCACTTCTATCTCGCCTGTGCCGTCCAGTTCAAAACGCGATTTCTCGGAGGTCATGAAGAGTTTTCCTCTGCGCGTCGTTTCTCCTTCTTTTTCAACGAACTCGGCGCTGAAATCAAGAGCTGCGGCGGCGCAGGCAAAAGCTGTTACAAGCAGTATCGCAGCGGCCACCGCGGCAGGGATTTTTATGTTTTTCATAGCGCACCTCCGAACATTTTTCCCGAAAGCGGCTCTGATTGAGAGAGCTGCCTTTATGCTATTATATATGCGCCGTTCACATCGTGCACGGCTATTTCCTGCAAAATGCCGGTGATGTGTTTGCTTTACGGGATATTTCTGAGCGTCGTGACATGTTTCTTCTGGGGCAACACTTCCCTGCTGCTGAGGGGCATAAAAAAGCTCAATGCCGCGCAGATGTCGTTCACCCGAGCATGCGGCGGCCTCTTATGCTCTGCAGCGATCATTCTGTTTTTTAAAAATGCCCACGTGATGCATGTTTCTTCGGCCGACGCCGTAATATTTGCCCTGCTCGTGCTCTGCAACAATGTTTTAGGCGACGTATTTCTCTTTTTCTCCATACATCTGCTCGGGGTCGCGCGCGGAGCTGCGATCTCCAGCACTTATCCGATACCGGTGGCATTCGCGTCTTATCTCTTTTTTAACACGCCGCTGACTCTTCCCGTGGCTGCGGGGACTTTGTCCGTTGTGCTGGGAGTCGCGCTGCTCTGTCACAGAGGCAGCGAAGAAAAGAGCCTTTCCTTTGCGGGCCTTTTGTCGGCTATCGCCGCGAGCTTTTTCTGGGCGGCCGGGCTTCTTCTGAATAAAGAGCTTCTTGTCCGCGGAATCAACCCGGCCACGATAGTCATGGGGCGGGGTATTACTTTCTTCCTGATGTCTTTTCTGCTTTTGTTCCTCCGCGCGCTGTTTATAAAAAGAGATTTCGGCGAGTGGCGCGCGTTCCTGGGGCGCGATACGCTGCTCGGAGCCGCTGCGGGAGCGTCCTCCCTGGGGCTTGGCGCGTGGTTCTACTCTCTTGCGCTCCAGCATGTCCCGCCCACGGTGGCGACCCCGATAGGGGCGGCGAACCCTGTGCTTGCGGCGCTCCTTTCAACTGTCATATACAAAGAAAAAATAACGCCGCTTCAGTGGGTCGGCGTCTTCCTTGCGGTGGGAGGAGCCATCCTGGTGACGGTGTGAATTTCGCGAACTTCCCGGCTTTCTGCGGGAGCGGCCTAACATGCGGGATTATGCGGATAAAAAAAGCCGCCCCTCTTTTGAGAGACGGCTTTTCGTCTGCTTTAAGCCGCGTATCAGAACGCCGGTACGATGCCCTTCGGCACGAGTTCCTTGTTGATGAACTCTTTGACTTCCTTTGAGTTGGAAGCCTTTACGAGAGCCTTTATCGCGTCGGAGTCCTTGTCTTCCTCACGCACTGCGACAACGTTGGCATAGGGGCTGTCCTTGCCCTCGATGATTATCGCGTCCTTTGCGGGGATGAGGCCCGCTTCGACGGCGAAGTTCGTGTTTATGACGGCCGCGTCGACGTCCTGCAGCGTGCGCGGGAGCTGCGCCGCGTCAAGCTCGCGGATCTTGAGGTTCTTCGGATTGTCCGTTATGTCGCGCGCCGTTACGAGCTCTCCGGCTTTAACCTTGATGATGCCGCCCTTTTCAAGCAGGCGGAGCGCACGGGCGCAGTTTGTCGCGTCGTTGGGAATCGCTATCTGCGCGCCCTTTTTCAGCTCGTCGATCTTGCTTATCTTTTTCGAGTAGAAGCCGAGCGGCTCGATATGGATCTTTGCGACCCATGTAAGCTTGAGTCCCTTTTCCTTCACGGTGTTCTCAAGGTAGGGGATGTGCTGGAAGAAGTTCGCGTCCAGCGATTTTTCGGCAAGAGCGGTGTTGGGCGTGACGTAGTCGGTGAATTCGACTATCTTGAGGTCGTAGCCCTCTTTTGCCACAAGCTGTTTCACGACGTTCATAATGTCCTTGTGCGGGAACGGCGTGACGCCGATCTTGATCTCTTTGCCCGCCGCGAAGGCCGCCGCGGGGATGAGCAGTGCAGCGATAAGAGCGATTGCAAGTTTCTTCATTGTTCATTTCTCCTTTTCAGTTTATTTTTTGTCTTTAATACCGGATGACGCCGAGCGCAGGGATAATTCTGATTATTTGCCGCAGACCGCCTCCGTTATCTTATTTTTTCGTAGATATAATTGCCTATGTACTGGATGACCTGGACGATAACTATCAGGATGGCTACCGAGTAGATCATTACATCCGTCTGGAACCTGTTGTAGCCGTACTTTATAGCGAGGTCGCCTAATCCCCCGCCGCCTACGACGCCTGCCATCGCGGAGTATCCGAGCAGGTTTATCGCGACAACGGCCCAGTTGAGTATGATAGAGGGCATTGCTTCCTTTATCATGACGCCGAAGATTATCTGCCAGGTCGACGCGCCGAAGGATCTTGCGGCCTCCACCACGCCGCGGTCCACCTCAAGAAGGCTCCCCTCCATCAGACGCGCGACGAATGGGGTCGCCGCGATCGTAAGGGGCACGATCGACGCGGTGCTGCCTATCGACGTGCCCGCGATGAGGCGCGTAAGCGGAATGATCGCGATGAGCAGTATGATGAACGGGAAGGAACGAAGCAGGTTCACCGCCGCGTCTATGACGCGGTAGACGGGCCTGTTCGGAGAAAGGCCTGAAGGCCCTGTGATTATCATCAGCACCGCGACGCAGGAACCGAATATCCCCGAGAAGAACGTCGCTATCGCCACCATGTAAAGAGTTTCCCACAGTGCCGCAAGTAATTCACTTCCCATCCTTCATTACCTCCCAGAACATTTTGTTTTCACCGAGCCACTTCTCTATCTGCGGAACGTCTTTGTCTGCGACGTTTATTATCAGGAAGCCCATGACGCTGTCGCGGTATCTTTCGATGCGGCCTCCGACTATCGAAAAATCTATGTCCAGTCCGCGCGCCATCTTCGCTATTATGCCTTCGTTCGCGACTTCCTTCGGGAACATCAGCCTGATGTTCGTGCCGGACGGAATGACCGCGTAATCGTCCGTGATAAGCTTTCTGAGCTCAGGCCCCGGCGCCAGGAACAACTTTTCTGTGTCGCCGGAGGCAACTATCTCCCCGCCGTCAAGGATGATCACTTTGTTGCAGATCATCTTGACTACCTCCATCTGGTGCGTAACGACGACGATGGTCACGTTGAGCTTTTTGTTTATGTCCATAAGAAGCTCGAGTATCGAGATGGTCGTTTTGGGGTCGAGCGCGGAAGTCGCCTCGTCGCAGAGGAGTATCTCGGGGTTCAGCGCAAGCGCTCTTGCTATGCCTACGCGCTGCTTCTGCCCGCCGCTCAGGTTGCGCACCTTCTCGTGCTTTTTGCCCGTGAGCCCGACCAGCTCAAGCAGTTCGGACGCGCGCTTTTCGGCTTCCGCTTTGGGCGTTCCCCATACCTTCAGAGGGAAAAGGATATTCTCGAAGACGTCCTTCCGGTTCATAAGGTTGAAATTCTGGAATATCATCCCCATGTCCCGGCGCAGCAGCTTCAGATCCTTATCGTCGAGATCCTTTACTTCTTTGCCGTTTACGCGCACGCTCCCCTCGCTGTAGCTTTCGAGGCCGTTCATACAGCGCAGCAGCGTTGATTTTCCGGCGCCCGAATGCCCCACGATGCCGAAGACGTCGCCTTTTTCTACTTTAAGGGAAATGTCGGAGAGGACCTTGTGTTCCCCGAAATACTTTCCCAGACCCTGAATCTCTATCATAATAACTCCCCTTTGCAGGATTATTGAACCGCAATAAAAAAGACCGAAGTCCGAAAGGCTCCGGTCTTATGATCTCTGCCTGCAAGACGCGCTCAGGCGTCCGGCAAATCACAAGAGGAGCCGTCTGCTGAAGCGCACATCATCATGCCATAGGCGGGATATCTGTCGGAAAACTTCATCGTCGCTCCTCCTTCTTCAAATATGGAAACATTGTAGTAATTCACTTTGGAATTGTCAACAGTACGGACGAAAGCTCCGGATGTGCGGATGCGTGCGGCTTTTGTCCCGGCTTCTCAGATATGCCCGGTCAATCTTGCCGAGGTTTTTTCCATGTGGTATTATGGCGGCGTCAAACTGAATAGAGTGCTCTCTGCGCGGGGGAATGCGGTGAGACGCCGCAGCGGCCCCGCCACTGTGACCCTAACGGGAAGCCAGGAAACCGGCGCGGAGAAACGGAGATGTTATGCGCGGGCGTTTCTCATCCATCTGATATGCAAGTCAAGGAAGCCGCCGGGCTTCCTTTTTTGTTTGGAGCAAGGAGATTTATATCGTGAAATATTTGCTGCGTTCTTTTCTGCTCATTTTCCTGATGTCCCTCTGCTCCGCAGCGTATGCTGCGCCGCAGAGGATAATATCGCTTACGCCGGTCGGCACCGAGATACTCTTTGACCTGGGACAGGGCGACAAAATTGCCGGAGTGACATATTTCTGCGACTATCCGCCGGAGGCGCTGAAAAAGCCGAAGATAGGCGGCTATTCGGAAGTTAATTTTGAAACGCTTCTGATGCAGAACGCGGACCTTATCGTGCTGCAGGATATGCACAGGCAGTTCTGCGCGGACCTCGACAGGCTGAAGATACCTTACCTGATAGTAAAGCAGGAAAGCATAAACGATATCTACGAAGCGCTTGCGGCGCTCGGGAAAGTATGCGGGGCAGAGAAAAAAGCGGCTGAGATCACAGCGCAGATGAAAAGAGAGATAGAGGCGGTAGAAAAGAAAGTGAAAGGCCTTCCCGCGCCCTCTGTGCTGCTCTGCGTATCGCGCGAGCTAACCGAAAAGAGCATATCGATATTCTATGCGGCGGGCGAAAGGACATTCTACAACGAGATCATCGAACGCGTGAGCGGGAAGAACGCGCTCAAAGGAAAGACCAACGCGGCCTATCCGAAGATATCGCAGGAGGGACTTATCGATCTCGATCCCGAGGTGATAATCGATCTTGTCGGAGAGAGGTCCTTCTACCATTCGATGGAAAACGTCGACCTGGACAAGGTCTTCAAAAAAGACTATCTGACAGGACAGTGGATGACCTGCGCTTCTGTGAATGCCGTCAGAAACAAGCGCGTGACGGTGCTTGACGGCACGGTTTACCTCAGGCCGGGGCCGCGCCTGCCCGTTATCATGAAAGCTTTCGCAGAGGCGCTCCATCCGGAGATAAAATGGTGAACGACATTCTGGAAATAAAAAACATGTCATATTCGGCGGACGGGAAAAATATCCTTTCGGATATCTCTTTCAGCGTCCCGCGCGGAGGATTTCTTACGATAATAGGTCCGAACGGCGCGGGCAAAAGCACGCTGCTCAAATGCGCCGGGGGGCTGCTTCCCTGCTCCGGCGAAGTCTTTGTCGAAGGACGCGGCATAAAAGGAATGAGCGAGCGTGAGCGCGCGAAGTATATCGCATGGGTCCATCAGGGCGGAAGCGACCGGCTGCCGCTCACAGTGCGGCGCTTTGCGTCGCTGTCGCGCTATCCGTGGCGTCCGGTGCTTGCCGGGGAGTCCGAAGAGGATCGCAGGATAGTGGGAGAAGCCATTGCGCGCGCGGGAATAGAAGATCTTGCGGAGCGCACGCTCTCATCACTTTCCGGCGGCGAGCGCCAGCGCGCGCTTCTGGCCGCGGCTCTGGCTCAGGGGACGGACATCCTTTTCCTCGACGAGCCGACAAGCTATCTCGACTACCGTCAGCAGGTCGAAGTCATGAAGCTTATAGAGCGCATAAACACCGAAGGCATGACGGTGCTTATGGTTACGCACGATATAAACCACGCGCTTCACGCAAGCAGGGAGATACTTGCGCTCAAGGACGGAAAAGCGGTATGGCGCGGCGCGGCCGACAGCCTGCCCGTCGCCTCCGTGCTTGCAGAGATATTCGAGACCGGCTTTCAGTTCTTCCGCGGCGACGGTCAGAAACGCCCCTATGCGGCGCCGGCTGGGTTCGTCTCATGATGAATAAAAAGTTTCCGCTGCTTGTGCTCTTTTCGCTTGCGGTGCTCTTTTTCGCGCCCTTCATAGGAGCGCATTCGATCTCTTTCTCCGACGTCATTGGCGGCGGAGCCGGCTCGCGGATCCTGCTTAATCTGCGCATGCCGCGCGTACTGCTCGGCTGGCTCTCCGGCGCCACGCTTGCGATATGCGGACTTATTTTTCAGGCTCTTTTCCGCAATCCTCTGGCCTCTCCCGATATGCTCGGGGTCTCGATGGGCGCCGCGTTCGGAGCGGTGCTTTATATACGCCTCGGCGTAGCCTTTTCGCTCTTCGGAGTGATACCTGGCATTTCTCTTGCCGCTTTTGCGGGAGCCTTTGCCGCTATTATGGCGCTGTACGCCGCCGGAAATATCAGGCGCGGCGGGCTGTCGCTCTCGTCGCTGCTGCTTGCCGGAGTTGCTCTTAACTTCCTCTTCGGCAGCATAAACATGATAATACAGTACAGCGGCGGCTATACGGATACCTTCCGCATGATGCGCTGGGCGATGGGAGGACTTCAGACCGTTGGTTTTGCGCCGGCGCTTGCCGCGCTGCCGGGACTTGTCATCATCTTTCTGACCGGATGGCTGACCGGGCCACAGCTTGACCTTTTTATATGCGGCGAGGAGCTTGCTCAGAGCCGCGGCGTTTCCGTGACGACTTTGCGGCGCGTCCTCTTCCTGACAGTTTCGTTCGTCGTCGGGATAAGCGTAGCGCTATGCGGCCCGATCGGCTTCGTGGGGCTGATGTGTCCGCATATCTGCCGCCGCATAATGGGCGGCGGGCACAGGGAGCTGACCGTCTGCTGCGCGCTCTTCGGCGGCGCGTTCCTTACGGCCTGTGACGTAGCCTCAAGGACTCTCTGGGCGCCGGCCGAGCTGCCCGTCGGCATAATAACCTCCTGCCTGGGCTCTGTATTTTTCCTCTATCTGCTGGTGACGGGGGAAAAATGACGGAAAGACTGCGCGCGGCGCATCTGAGATTCGGCGGCACGTCGTGGGTAGTAAACGGGAGCTTTGCCGACAACATGCGCGAGCTGTCGCACTGTGTGGACAGCATGCAGTTCGTGCTCTTTGACAATAAATTCGGCTGCAATATCCCGTCGGCGGAAGAGGTATCCGCGCTTGCCGCGCTGCAGCAGGAGCTCGGCATGAGCTGCACCGTGCATTTCCCGCACGACATCTGCCTGTCGCCTGATATGGCAGAGCGTGTGAGATGCGAAGATTCCTGCCTGCGCATGATGGAGCTCTTTGACGCGCTCGACCCCGCAGCGTACATCCTGCATCTTGACGGCGAGCAGTTCGGAAAATACCCGAGCGCCGATATGGAGCGCTGGACCGAAATGAGCGCCGCGTCGCTTGCGCGCCTTGCAAAAGCCGCCCGCAGCAGCGAAAGAATCTGCGTCGAGACGCTTGATTATGACGTCGCGATTGCTTATCCTCTTATAAAAGCAAACGGGATGTCGGTCTGCGTCGATATCGGTCATCTCGTGCGCTACGGGCATCCGGTGCTTAATCAGACGGAGACGTATATGGCGGACACTCCGGTGCTTCATATTCACGGCGTGAAGCCGGACGGCACGGACCATCAGAGCATGGAATTTTTCGACGCGGAGCTCTTTGCCGCGCTTGTCGAAAGGCTTGCGGCAGACGGACGCGATAGGATAATGACGATAGAAGTCTTTGAAGACGATTACAGAAGATCGATAGAAGCGATAAAAAGCTCATGGGGGAATAAAATATGCTTGAATATATGAGACAGGGCGGCAGCATAATGTGGATAATCGCGGCGCTTTCCGTTGCGGCGCTCGCTGTGGCGGTAGAAAGGCTGCTCTTCTTCCACCGCGCTTCCGCGGACGTGGAAAAGCTTGAGGCGGAATTCGGCAGGGCGATATCGGAAAAAGACATGAAAGCCGCGCACGCGATAGCCGAAGCAAACGACAGCTCCCCCTGCCGGCTCTTTGCTGCGGCGCTCTCCCACTGGGGCGTGGACGCCGAAGACATGAAGCTGCTTATGGAGCAGCAGGTCAGAAGAGAGATATACCGCTGGGAGAAAAACATATTCGTTCTTGAGATGATAGGCAAGATCGCGCCTCTGCTCGGGCTGCTCGGGACTGTGCTCGGCATGGTGGCGATGTTCCGTTCACTCAACGTCGGCGGTCATATAAACGCTGCGGCGGTGACCGGCGGCATATGGAAAGCGCTCTTCACGACAGTCGCCGGACTTACGGTGGCTATTCCTTCAATAATCGTCTGCGGCTTCCTGAACGCAAGGATCGACAGCGAAGAAGAGACCCTCAAGCGCAGCGCGGACTTCATAATCAGAAAGCATATAGCTTCGGAAAGCGGCAGAGATGGCGCGCAGAAATAGACGTTCGGCGGATATAGACATCACTCCGCTTATAGACGTCCTTTTCATGCTGATAATATTCTTTGTGCTGACCACCTCTTTTGCCAGAGGCAGGCTCGACGTGCAGCTGCCCTCCGGCGAAGGCAGCCCGAAAGCCATGGAAGGCGCCGTTATCGTCACCGTCGACAAAGACGGAAAGATTTTCTGGAAAGAAAGCCCCGTCACAAAGGAAGAACTGAAGCAGCTTGCGGCCTCATCGGCCGGGCGCGACGTGCTGGTGGCGGGAGACAGGAACGTTCCGTACGGCGATATAGCGTCGGTCCTTACTATCCTGCGCAGCGCAGGCGTTGCTGACGCCGGGCTTATGCTCTCCGGAGAAAAAACGGAATGACCGGTCTTTTCGGCACGAGGAACAGATGGGCGGCAGCGCTTGCCATATCCCTTGCGCTTCACTGTCTGCTGTTTTTTCTTGCGCACGCGCTGCCGGAAAGAGCCGAGGAAAAACCCGAGACACTGATGAACGTTAAACTCGTCTTTGCCCCCGAAAAGCCGAAACCGAAGATTCCTGAGATCATAAAAAAAGAAGCGGTCAAAGAGCCTGCGCGCAAAAGCGCTCCCCCGAAAAAAACAGAGATAAAAAAAGCACGTCCGGCCGAGCTGCCTAAAAAAACGGCAGTTACGC
>JAFYJW010000035.1 GCA_017537925.1 Synergistes sp.
CATCCTTATCATATCAGAGAGCAGTGCCTGACCCGTTTCGCGCCGTCCGGCGCCGGGGCCTATAAGTGTGACGTCGCCTAAGTTATCTGTTTTTACGGTGACGGCGTTCACTGCGCCGCCGACCTGTGCCAGAGGATGCGAAGCCGGTATCTCGCGCGGCGTGACATAAGTATGGATGCCTGCTTCGTCGACATCAAATCCGGCAATAAGCTTTATAACATTTCCCTTCTGAGCTGCGGAACTGACCTGCTCAGGCGTTATCTGCGCAATGCCGGTGCGGTCTACGTCATTTACCGCTATATCTTTGCCGAAGAGTATTTTTGTAAGTATGACGATCTTTACGGCCGCGTCCCAGCCCTCTACGTCGCCGGTGGGGTCAGCTTCGGCGTAGCCGAGAGCTTTAGCTTCTGCAAGCGCTTCATCGTAAGAAGCGCCGGAACCCATCTTTGTAAGGATGAAGTTCGTCGTGCCGTTCAGTATGCCCTCGACTCCGCGGACGGAGCAGCCTGCCATCCCGTTTCTTATCATATCTATAAGGGGAGTGCCGCTCATCACGACGCCTTCATAGAGGAATTTCGCTCCGTTTTTTTCGGCTGTTGAATTAAGCTCATCGAAAGCCGCGGCAAGTGGTCCCTTGTTGGTCGTTGTAACGCTGACACCGGCCGACAGCGCGTCGCGTATATGCGACAGCCCCGGTTCGCCGGTCTTCAGGTTCGTAGGAGTGCATTCCGCAAGGACAGTTGCTCCGCAGCGTTTCATAAGTTCGCCGAGAGAGCCTGACGCCTGCTCAAAAGCCTTCAGTGAATTGTGCCGATGCAGCTCGTTCAGGACTGCTTCCATGTCAAGGCCGTGTCCGTTTGCCACAGTGCCTTTAACGACGTCGCATATCAGCACGACGTCGTATTCGAATGAATATTTCTCTTTAAGTTCGTCTTTTTTCTCGTGAAGTATCTCAAGAAGCGCGGTGCCGACATTTCCGCAGCCGGCCAGGGCTATTTTCTGCTTCATCTGCATTCCTCCGTTGCCGCATGATTAAAATTATATAGATTATATCGTAAAAATCCCATTTTTAAAGTTTTCACGGCAGACAATAAGACCTGCCGTTTTGAGCAGGTCTTATCCTTTATCGCTTGTATGCAGGATTTTTATTGTCTGTTTTTCCTGATATGGGCTTCAATGTCAGCCATGCTGACGCGGGTGAGTTCGCCCGCGGGCAGTTCGCCTAATATCTCCCATGCGCTGTCCAGAGAATATCCTATCTCGCGTCCTTCCTCATAACCCTGTTTGAGGAAATTCTCTTCGAATAATTTTCCGAAAGAGAGGAACGCCTTGTCGGTTTTGGAAAGTTCATCCTCTCCTACGACTCCCGCTAATGAACGTACGTCCTGGACGCGGCTGTATGAAGCGAACAGCTGGCTCGAAACGCTGGGGTGATCTTCGCGCGTGTATCCCTTGCCTATGCCGTCCTTCATCAGACGCGAGAGGCTTGTCAGGACGTCAATGGGAGGATAGATATTTTTCGCGTCAAGCTCTCTTGAGAGCACTATCTGCCCCTCTGTTATGAAACCGGTAAGGTCCGGTATCGGGTGGGTGATGTCGTCGTTGGGCATCGTGAGTATCGGAATCTGCGTGACGCTTCCTTCTTTACCCCGTACGACTCCGGCGCGTTCGTAGAGCGACGCGAGGTCGCTGTAAAGATAGGCCGGATAGCCTTTGCGGCTCGGCACTTCTCCCGCCGCCACACCGAGCTCGCGCAGCGCTTCACAGTAGCTCGTCATATCTGTCATGATCACGAGGACATGCATCCCCAGCTCGTAAGCGAGATATTCCGCAGTTGTAAGGGCCATTTTCGGGGTGGCTATGCGTTCGATGACAGGGTCATCCGCAAGGTTCAGGAAGGTTACGATGTTGTTTGAATGCCCCTTTGATGAAAGCTCCTGAGTGAAATAGGCGGCGTCGTCATGCTTGACACCGATTCCCGCAAATACGACCGCGAACTCATCTGAGCCGATGACCTTTGCCTGCGTTGCTATCTGCACGGCAAGCTTGTTGTGCGGCAGACCGTTGCCCGAGAATATCGGGAGCTTTTGTCCGCGTATCAGCGTCATCAGCGTGTCTATCGCCGATATGCCTGTGTGGATGAAATCACGCGGGTACTGGCGCGCCATCGGATTAAGCGGCAGCCCGTTTATGTTGACGCGTTTGCCGCCGTGCAGTTCGCCGCAGCCGTCGCGCGGCTCTCCCAGGCCGTTGAAGGTGCGCCCGAGCATATATTTCGAAAGGTGCACTTCAAGAGGTTTGCCGAGGAATCTGACCTTTGTGCTTTTCGGCACAAGGTTTTCCGTCCCGTTGAAGACCTGGACCAGCGTGGCTTTCTCACTGACCGATTTGACCTGACCGTGGCGGCGGACTCCCTTGCTGTCGCGAATGTCCACCAGCTCTCCGTAGCCGACGCCGACAACGTTCTCAACCAGTATAAAGGGCCCTTCTATGTCTTTTACACCGATATATTCGGCCTGTGCCATGCTACTCACCGCCCCTTATTTTTCTTGTGCGTTCGGTGGCGACGCGGTTCAGATGTGCGTCCAGCCGTTTGCGCAGGTTGTCGAAGCCCTCCCTGTCATCTGCGGCAAGTTCGCGCAGATGCGTTATGGCTTCTACGGATTCGTCGTCTTTTATCAGCGATATCGGAATATCTTTGCGTATAAGCTCCATTGCTTTGTGGTAGAACTCGAGTATCACCGACAATATCTCAAAGCCCTTGAGCGGCGGCGAGAAGGAGTCTGAGCCGAAGGAATTCTGCTGCAGGTATCCGTTCTTTATGAGAAATGCGGTGAATGCTATGAGGCGCTGATCGTCGGGGAGCACATCCTCTCCCACGAGTTTTATGACCTGCTGTATCTTGTTGTCTTCGGCGAGGATGTTTCTTGCCTCGTCACGCAGATCTCCCCAGCGCGGATTTATGTTGCTGCAGAACCACCCGTTTACTTCCGACGAGTATTCGCTGTATGAATCCGTCCATGAGATGGCGGGGTAGTGGCGCGCGTTCGCAAGGTTTTTGTCAAGCCCCCAGAAACAGCGGATGAATCTTTTTGTATGGCGCGTAACAGGTTCGGTGAAATCCCCGCCCGGAGGCGAGACCGCGCCGATAACGCTTACGCTGCCGTTTTCACCGTTTAGAGTGATGACTCTGCCGGCGCGCTCGTAGAATTCGGCCAGCCGGCTCGGCAGGTACGCGGGGAATCCTTCTTCCGCGGGGATCTCTTCAAGACGTCCGGAAAGCTCGCGCAGTGCCTCGGCCCAGCGCGACGTGGAATCGGCCATTATCGCCACGTCATACCCCATATCCCTGAAGTATTCGGCAAGCGTGATGCCTGTGTATATGGACGCTTCACGTGCAGCGACGGGCATGTTGGACGTGTTTGCGATGAGTATAGTTCGCTCCATCAGAGGACGCCCTGATCTTGGATCTTCAAGTACAGGGAATTGTTCGAGAACGTCGGTCATCTCATTGCCGCGCTCTCCGCAGCCTATATAGATGACGACCTGGGCGTCGCCCCATTTGGCGAGCTGATGCTGCGTTACCGTTTTTCCTGTCCCGAATCCTCCCGGTATGCATGCCGTGCCGCCTTTTGCAAGCGGGAAAAGTCCGTCTATGACGCGCTGCCCGGTTACGAACGGTTCATTGGGAAGGAGGCGTTCTCTGTAAGGACGCGGGGAACGTACAGGCCAGCGCTGTATTATAGGAATGGAAAATTCTCTTCCGAAAGCGTCCCTGATTTTTGCCACGTCGCCATCAGCTTTATACCTGCCTCCGGGAATCACCCATGTGACCTCTCCTTCGACCCCCGGCGGCGTCATGATCTTGTGGACGAGAAGCGGCGTTTCCTGTGTTGTGGCAAGGACGACACCTCCAGAAACAAGGTCTCCGACTTTCACTGCCGGCGTTATATCCCACAGACGCTCTCGGTTTATCATGTTGACGGACGTACCTGGCGATACATACATGCCCTCCGCTTCCATGAGCGAATCGAGCGGGCGCCCGATACCGTCGAAGAAGCTGCCTATAAGTCCCGGGCCAAGCTCCACGGAGAGAGGTTCGCCGGTGCCGGCTACGTCTTCATGGATACGCAGACCGTCGGTATCCTCATAGACCTGGATCGTGGCCTCGTCTCCTTCCATTTTTATTATTTCTCCCATCAGAGCTCTGGGGCCGACCTTAACGACTTCTCTCATCGCGAATTCGCGCATCCCCGACGCTTTTATGACGGGGCCGTTAACGAACTCGACATTGCCGTGATGCGGAGTATATGAGCTGTTCTTTGCTTCCAACGGCTATCCCTCCTATGCCCCTACAGCAATGGGAGCAGCCTTTCTGCCAGAGAATCGGCCATTTCCTGCGTGATATTCTGCCAGTCCATGTTTACCTGTCTTTGGCCGTCGGCGGTCGAGACCCAGCAGCCGCCCAATATCGGCGCGGGATCCGTGCTGAATGAGATCGAAACGTCGGGGTATATTTCATGCAGTTTTTGCTCCACCGGTTCTGCCAGCGGGAGATCCGTGGCCGAGAAGCGGATGCTCAGGCCGTCTTTTGTGCCGAGGGATTCTATCGCGTCTATGCACATCCCGGTGAGTATCTCTTTATAATCCTCCCGGCCGCGAAGATGCACCAGCTTATCCTGAAGCAGCCCCATAGCGTCGGAAAGGAGTCTGTTCTGAAGACGCAGAGTCTCGGTCGCCTTCTCACGTTCGGCAGAGAGAATCTGCCTGCGTTTGATATCTTCGGAGCGTTTTTTTGCGTCCTGAAGAATCATGTCCGTCTCCTGCTGAAGTTTTTCCGTTTCGCCGGCTATCCATTCGTCGGCTTCGCGGCGCCCCTGAGTCAGCGCGGCCTTTTTTTCGCTGTTTGCAGATTCCAGTATTATGTCTCTGAGACTGTCTATTTTTTCGTTAGATACTTCTTTCATTATATATCTCACCTCTTGTACGGAATGATATCCGCAGAGTTGATGAAGACGTGCGGGCGCGGCGCGCCGTTACATTTTTACCCCTATTGCTTCCTGAACGTATTTTGTAAGAAAATCCGGCCCTCTTTTTGTCCCGTGTCTGTCGGGAATCTCGACAACAAGCGGCAGATCTCCGCCTTCGCGCAGCTGCTGGATGATATCCGGGGCAAGCGATGCCGCGCCTTCAGTCACGGCAAGGATGGCCAGATCTCTCATTTTCACAGCTTTGCTTATAGCGGCGAAAGCATCCTCTGGGGTGTGCACGATAACGCCGTCCATGCCCGCAAGCCGCATCCCGACAAGGGAGTCGTGGTTGTCGCTTATAAGATAGGCCTTCACTCTCGTACCCTTCTACAGGCGCTGTATTATCAGCAGCGATATGATGATGCCGTATATCGCGATGCCTTCGGCAAGCCCGAGGTAGATAAGCGTGGTGCCGAGCATTTCCGGTTTTTCGCCTACAAGACCGATAGCCGCGGAACCGACGTTTGCAACGGCAAATCCTGCCGCAAGACATGCTATGCCGGTGGCAAGAGAGGCTGCCATGAAGCCTATGCCCGCACCGACAGTGATCTCCTTGGCCGCGGCGGCGCTTTCAGCCGCAGAGGATGCGCCGGAGGTAAGCGCGATCACCGCACCGGTAAGTACGAGCAGCGACGAGACCGCCGCAACCGAAGCGTAGATCCTGCTGCTCCCGCGAAAACCTGCGCGCTTCATGGCGTATCCTGCAATGATAAGAGTTGCTACCGTACCGCAGCTTATTATTAACCCAAACATCCTGTTATCACCCTTTCGTTTATTAAAAAAGCATTGTTTCTCCGTTTGATAAACTCTATTTCTCCGCCCGGCTACGCGCCTTTTGCGGAGCTGGCTCTGCCGCTTTCTTTTTTCCAGCCTACCGGCTTGAAATTACTTCCTCCTCCCTTGTAGAACTTTCCGAAGAACTCATAGTATTCCAGGCGAAGGGTCTGTATAAAAACTATCAGCCCTTCGAGACATACGATAACGATGTTTCCTATAACAAGAATTATGCCCTTCATAACGATGCCGCCGGGAAGACTGTGCACCATTTCGGCAAGCATTATTACCGCCAGGGAAAGACCGACATGGTTCAGCGCGAATGCAGCAAGACGCACAAAGGAGGCTGTGTTTGAAACAAAAGACATCAGGCTGTGCATTATTTCAAAGAAATTCAGCACGACCGATTCTCCCTCTCCCTTCTGGCGGAGCAGATAGCGTGCGAGTACGTCGCGCAGTATCATTACAACGATGAGCACGCCTATGCCGAGCCACATTAAGTCCGCTGTTCTCTCAGATACAGGCGAGCCTGTTATGTATATCATGCCTAAAGCGCACAGGGTCCAGTAGAGAGCAAGCCCCGCAAATCCCTGCCCGTCGAAGAGAAGACGCCCGAAGTCCCTTGCCTTGTATTGCTTTATCATATTCAGCACAAGCCCTATGCTTATCGTGAATATGCCTATCCCGATCGAAACGGCAAGCAGCGTGTTTACGTCGTCCATAGGCTTCAGCCAGAACTCCGGTATTATGCCCTCGATGCCGAATATGCTTCCGTACATAATGCCAAAGAATATTGATGAAAGAGAAGCCATTTTCATCACGGTCCCCAGAGAACGGCGCATTATGCCGCGCTTTACCAGCAGCATCGAACCGAGGAATATCATGATTCCGTGTCCGACGTCGCCGAACATCAGCCCGAAAAAGAGAATAAATGTGATCGCGACGATCGAAGACGGGTCTATCTCCCCGTACGAAGGCAGGCTGTACATTGCGACGATATCCTGGAACGGACGGAATATCGGGTTGTTTTTAAGCTTCGTCGGAATCCTTATGCCGGAGCATTCTATATCCTTCGTGTCTTCCGCCATCAGCACGGTCGTGGGGGCTTCTTCGGAGATAGTCTTGCTTATCTCGGCATAAGTGTCGGCCGGTATCCAGCCCGACAGTACAAACATGCCGCTGACCTCGCCACGCCCCTTGCATATGTCGTAAACGCGCTGCATCGTATACAGACGGAAGAAAAGAAGCTCGTATTCCGCGCGGTTCTCGCTGAGCATATCCTTTGCGGCTTTTGCCAGCCCGCGTATCGCACGCTGACGGTTCGTTATGCGTTTTTCGAGGTCTGCCGAAGGATTTTCTCCCGAGAGCTGGTCTGCGATGTCCTGCAGCGGGAACTCCCTGAAATAGAGCGCCTCCAGCAGTTTTTTAGTCGGCTCTTCGCAGCCTGGGACTGTCAGGACGAGCAGCCACATGTTTCCTTCCGACTCCGTAAGCTCGTTTATCACGATCGGCGATTCCGCGCCGCTTTCCAGTAGACGCTGATAATTTTCGTTTGAAAGGCATCCGAAGAAAGCCTTGAGGAACAGCTGATCCGCTAACTCTTTAGGACCGAATCTGGTCTCGGCAAGCGCGTCGACGAAGATTCTGGCGGCCTGCAGGAGCTCTTCCTCCTCCATAAGCGTGTGACGGCGCTGATCCCAGACCCTGAGCCGTTTCGATGCCTGCTCGACCAGCATCCTTGCTTTGGAGAGGGTGAAATCTTTTGTAATGGCAGCCGGCTGCGGTTCCGGTATAGGTTCCGAAGCAGCTTTCCATACAGTCGATATCTTTGAGAGCAGTTCGTCATAAGGGTTTGCCGTCTCTGTAGTCAGTTTTGAACGCAGAGAGCGGTCGTTGACGATGATGTCGAGCGGCATAGGCTGAAAGCCTCCCGACAGCACCATCTCGCGTGCTACCGGCTCCATCTCGGACTGCGGCCCTATCATGGTCAGCGCGACCATTTTCATTACTGCCATGCCGGTTCACCTCCTGCATTTATCGGCCTGATAAGATACTGAGCCGCCGAACGGCGGTCGTAGTCATATCGCACGTTTTCTATCATTCTTATAATGTCGGATATCTCGTGATCCTTCAATATGAAATAGGCGATCGCGGTATGGAAGCCCGGAATGCCGTTTTTGAATATCTCAAGCGCCTTCAGGTAGTTGAACCTCTTTATCGACATCTCAAGCGCCAGTTCCTTGTCCTCACGGGACAGCGCGTTCCGGAATATCCTCCCGTAGACGGGGAAAAGGGTCTCTAACGTTTCAAGGCGCTCTTCCGCGGAAAGGTCTCCCCCCGCCATTGCGCGTAAATGCTTCGTCTTTACATTATGCCTGACGGGAAGCAGATAGGCTATCGTCTCTTCGACCGTCATGCTGTAATACCACATGCACCTGTGCAGATGATAAATGTTGAGCAGATCGATCCTGCTGCCGAAGAGCGGCTCCAGTATCGCTCTTTCATTTGCGGAGAGGCTCTTTATGTCGTTGTAGAGTATCGTTTCCACCAGATTGTCGACAGCCATCTCAAGCGAAAAAAGAGACTTTTCTCCGTTTGTGATCCTGCGGACAGGTTCTCTCAGCACGCTGTAGTATTTTGTGCCGCTGAGCACATCCAGCAGTTCATCGTAGTCGCGGCAGTTCAGAAGAGCTTCGTAAGGCAGCTCCGCACCCGGGACATGTATAAGGCGCGACCGCATCGCATCGTGATCCATGCGCCTCGTGCGCACCCAGCGGAAGATGCTTTTAAGCTGTTCTGCCTCAAACCAGCTCATCCAGTCGATGAAAAAGCGGCGCCATTCGTCCTGCAGATAGGAAAGGAAGGTCTCGGCCTCGGTCAGCAGAGAGGAACGCAGCGCATTCTCAAGATCGACCCTGTGTGTCTTTTCGGAGACCATGATCCCGAGGCTGTTCCTGTACCCGTCAGTATTTTTGAGGAAATCGGCTATGGCGGCGACGGAATTCAGGTTAAGCAAAGCCCAATATTCGTCAGCCTTTAAGAGCTGGCTGTACAGCACATGCGCCTTGACTCCCAGTGCAGTCGCGGGACCGTTGGAAGACACAGACGTCAGCCTCTTTTCCTCGAAATGAAAGCTTTTGCGGTCTCAGATACTATGGCGTCGATCACGGGTTCGACATTTTCCTCAAAACGCTTCTGCATGCGCGCGCGTTCTTCTTTGCCTATCCCCGCTATCTGGGCGGCTTCGGTCTTTGCCGAGTTAAGCGCCGTTTCCATTATATTTTTGGCCTGTTCTCTCGCAGAAGCCATAGTGCTGCTGCGTTCGGAGCTGAATTTATCCCGTGCGGTCTGCAGCATCGCCTCGGCTTCCGTCTTTGAATCATTGACTATCCTTTTAGCCTCGGCTTCCGCTCCCAAAAGAACCGCGAGGACTTCATGCAGCGTGCTCATGACAAAAATTCCTCCTGTCATTATTCTGAAAAAATATATATATAAAGCGGAAAGAGTGCTTTCATCAGCGGCTGTTTAATTTCTTCTGAGCCATTTTCATTCTTGTAAAGTCTTCGCGCTCGCTTTCTTCAAGCACGTCGCTGATGAACGCTATATCCGCCCTGTTCTGCGGTATTACGACTTTTTCCAGAGCATTTACCCGCCTGTGCGTCTTTCTTATCTGAACTGCCAGGCGGTATACGCTTGTCTCGACTTCCGCCAGCCGGGCGACCAGGACCAATACCCTGCGGAACTTGGCGTAAGCCGCGTCCATCGCGCCGGAAGATCCGTGGAACGAGTAGCTCGGCACAGTTTTTGCCGAAAGCTCGTCGACATCGGGTATCTCAACGCCCATAACGGAATGGAGACGCACGGTGATATCAGACGTTAAAGGCACCGCTTCGGAAATATCCTCGACAGTATCGATGCCGAGAGAGATATTGGCCCTCTGCAGCGCTTCGTATGCTTCCCCGAATATCCTGGCGACGTCCTCCTGTATCTTTTTTGCAGAATCTATATATCTCATAAGCTCCATCATCAGGACCTGGCGTTTCTGATCCAGCAGATCATGTCCCGACTGAGCCATAAGCACATCGCGCGTCAAACGCACCAAATTTCCTCTTGTAGGAGCTATCTTAGGCGACACAGAGCCACCTCCATTCAACAACAATATGGCGGAACAGCTTGCGTATCATATATTGTATAATTATCGCGCCGGTTAAAAACAAACGCCGGAACATGATATTACAGAAAAGCTTCATGCTTTCCGCCGAATCAGACATATGAATTTTAACGCTAAGCACTGACTTAGTACAGGGGGTAAAAACACAGAATGTTCCAGCTGTTTATAGCAGAAACGGTTATCGCGGGGATCCCGGGGCTTTCCGCGGCAGGGACGGATGTTGACGCGCTTCGCTATACGGCGCCCGCCGACGCGGATATGCTTTTTTACGACAGGCCAAAAGTTGCCTCTTCTCTTCCGTTCGATCCGTTCGGGCACCCGTCGCCGGCCGTCGTTACCCGCGCAGCCATGCTTGAGAGCGGCTTTGCGGCGGGAACCGTGCGTGTGGGAACATCTGTCGCCCCCGCCTCGCCGCACGTTACGATAAGCGAAAAGCCCGGGCGTGATATGAGAAAGGAACGGGCTGTGCCGGATTATGCCGCGATAGCTGAAAGAGCGTCGCGGCTTGCATCGGAATTTGATGAAAACGAAGAATATGCGGTGATAGCAGAATCGGTCCCCGGAGGCACGACCACGGCAATGCTGGTGCTCAGGGCTCTGGGCTACAGCGGCACGGTCTCATCGTCGGGGCCTGACAATCCTCTGGCGCTGAAAGAAAGCATCTGGCGCGCCGCGTCGGAGCGTCTCGGAATAAAAGAAGGCTCTTTCAAAGGGCTCGGGCTTGAGGCTGCGGCCGAACTCGGCGATCCGATGCAGGTGGCGGCTGCTGCCTATGCTGCTGCGCTGCCGAAAAAAGTTAAGGTCACTCTCGCGGGCGGGACCCAGATGATGGCGGTAGCCGCGATACTCAGAGATATGGGGGTCGAAAGAGACCTTCTTGTCGCCACCACCAAATACGTTCACAGAGATCCCTCAAGCTGTTTTGAGTCATACGCTAAGCGGATAGGGACGCGCTGGTATGCCGCGCCTCTGGACTTTTCGAATTCACGCTTTGCCGGGCTTGCTGATTACGAAAAAGGTTTTATAAAAGAAGGCGTCGGAGCCGGAGGAGCCGTATGGTACGCCGAACAGCTCGGCGTGCCTGTAGATCGTGTGCAGAGACGCACAGAGGATCTGTACGAAAAGATGCGGAGCGGCAGCTGAAGGTAGCTTCGGACGTCAGAACGCAGAAAGCAGCAGATTTAGCACCGCGCCCGCTGCCACAGCAGAGCAGAGCATGAGCGCGCTTGCCTCGAGCATGCGTTTCAGACCGAGCTCTTTCCACATTACGACGAAAGTGGCGATGCAGGGGAATGTCATCGACAGAACTATGACGGCGACCAGCATCTGGTGTGCGGAAAGCCCCAGCGGTATCAGAAGCCCCATCGCTATATCCTTGCGGAACATGCCCATAACGACAGGAACAGCGGTGGCGGGCGGCAGCCCGAGGACGGAGGTGAAAAAAGGAGCGAGCACGCGCCCTGCGCCCTCAAGGATACCCGCCATGTCAAGCATGTTCACGAGCAGTATCCCTCCCAGGACCAAAGGCGTGGCTTCTATGAAAAAGTCCTTTATGCGGAACCACAGCTTTGCCGTCCAGGCCTTAAAGGACGGTATCCTGTAAGGCGGTATCTCCACTATGAGCTCGGGGCTGAATCCCGGGAGCGCGATATTCATGATGCGTCCGAGCAGCAGCCATACAAAAAGCAGGATGGCATATACCGCGGCAACGTATCTGATCCCGAACTGACCTAAAGTAGCCGTGAGCATCGCCTGTATCGATACGCACGGTATCCCGACTGAGATAAGGGTCGCTGCTATGAAGCGCTCCCGCTCAGATTCCAGGACCCTTGTCGCAAGTATCCCCGGCACGTTGCAGCCGAAGCCCAGCAGCGTCGGGATTATAGCGTATCCGTGAACGCCGAATCTGTGCAGCAGCGCATCGAATACTACCGCAAGACGCGGCAGGTAGCCGAAATCTTCAAGAAAAGACAGAGCCGCGTAAAAGGCGATTATATAAGGGAGCACCATTCCGAATTCCACGTAAAGACCGGTGGAGAGCACACCCATGCTCTGCTCAAGGTCGATAGCGCCGTCAAAGAGCCTGCCTATCAGCAGAGAGCGCAGGAAACCGTCGCCAAGGAATGCGGACAGCCTGTTGAGCAGAGGAAGCCATATGTTTTCAAACAAAGGGTCGAAGACGTAGCTGACGAGTCCTTCTCCGGCTATGCGTATCACAGCGAAGCTCAGCGCCAGGACCGCGACGCCGGCCAGACCTCCGAAGAGCGGATGTGCGGATACATCCTCGGCGCGGTCGAGCAGCGTGTGATGACGGTGCGTTACCGTCTGCACGCCGGCCGTAATCTGGCCGATCTTCTGCCAGCACTCTTCTTTCGTCATGGGCGGCAGGCTGCTTGTTCGGGCGTTCCTTAAGCTCCCGACTATATCGCTTATGCCGCTGCCGGTCGTGGCGACCGTCCTGCATACGGAGACCCCGAGCTCTTTTTCGAGCCTTTCAACGTCAAGCAGTATGCCCTTGTGCCGGGCCTCGTCGGTCATGTTGAGCGCCACTACGGTCGGGATATGATACGCGAGCACCTGCAGGGCGAGGACAAGATTTCGTTCAAGCGCGGTTGCGTCGATAACGAGTATTATGCGGTCGGCGCCATCTTCTATTATGCGGCGGGCTATTTCTTCAGCTTCGTTGGTCGGGTTGAGGGTGTATGCGCCGGGTACGTCTATAAGGTCGGCGCATATATCCTTATGCCTGAGGACGCCCTGCGTGAAGCCTACGGTAGTGCCGGGGTAGTTTGAAGAGAGCGCCCTTATGCCGGTAAGCCGTGAAAAGAATACGCTTTTTCCGACGTTGGGATTGCCCATGAGCAGGATGCGCATGCGGCCCTCTTTTCTGATCATCTCTCCGCCGGAACAGAGAGAGCAGTCTTTGCAGCTCATTATCAGGGCCTGCCGTCAGCCGATATTCTCTGCTTCGATCTCTATATGCTCCGCTATGCCGTGCGATATAGCAAACTGACGCCCGTCCAGCAGAACAGTGACGGGGCCGCCGAACGGCATGCATGAAATCTTTTCTATGATCTTGCCGCCGCGGAGCCCGAGCGCTTCCAGACGCTGCGCGGCCTCGCCTTCGGGAAGGCCCTTTATTGCCGCGCGCGTGCCGTTTTTCATTTCAATTAAATTCATTCGCAAAATCAGCTCCCGCTGACGATTACCTTAGAGTAACCGCATGCCAATATACTAAGCCGCCGCCGATATGCTGTCAAGGCTGATATGCCGCTGCAGCGCATATAATGTATAATTGCAGTATGGATGCGCGCCGCAGGCGCGCCTGTATGCAGAGGAGGGCCGAACCGTGAAAAGGACGCTTGCTTTTACCGTTATCGTGCTGTTTTTTCTGTTTTCTGCCGAAGCGCGGCTTTTTGCCGCGCCGAAAAGAATCTCTCTTGTCATGGACGGATCCGACGAGGCACTGCCAGGATGCTTCAACAACATATGCGCCGAGGGCCTTAAGACGGCGCAGAAGCGTTTTGGCGCAAGAAAACTCGAGATATCCTTCTATAATGCTCTGAACAGCAGAGAAAAACGCCTTCCGCTGCTTCGCGAGGCGGCAAAGGAATCGGATATCGTTATAGTTTCTTCTGCGGCGTACAACGAATATCTGACGACCGTCGTGCGGGAGTTCCCTTCCTGTCTTTTCGTGACTCTGCACGAGAACAGCACGGAAGGCGCCGTCGAGGTGGCTTTCCGTGAAGAGGAGGGCGGTTTCCTTGCCGGAGTGCTTGCCGCGATGATGACAGAAAGAGATAATCTCCCGGAAATTAACAGCGAAAAAATCGTAGGCATAATAATGGGAAAGAATGACGCGGTAGCGGAGCGCTTCAGGTCAGGTTTTGCGGCAGGCGCCTGGTATGTCAGCCCGGAAGTCAAAGTGCTGTCCGCATATACCGGAGACTTTACGGACAGGGAAAAGGCTGCCGGGATAGCGGTTGATATGAAGCGGAAAGGCGCCGATATAATATTCCTGCCGTGCGGGGAAGCTGCGCTCGGCGCGGTATTTGAAGCCGAACAGACAGGTTTTTTCACGATAGCAGTCGACAGCGAGCTCGAAAAAAAATATCCTAAAGCCGTGCTTACAAGCGTAGTGAAACGCACCGGGTACGTTATATACAAAATAGCCGAAGAATTTGTCGGCGGCCGCATAAAACCGGATGAAGTGCGCAAGATAGTAATGTCTTTAGGCATTGCCGAAGACTGCATAGATATCTCGACATGGACGAGGGAAGCGAAAAACAATATCCCCGGGGATATACGCACAGCCGTTGAAGAAGTGGACGAAAAAATAGAAAAAGGCCTTATAGTGATAAAAGAAATAGAAAGCGGCAGCATAAAGGATAAATAGTGAAAAAGTAAACCGCAGACGCATGTTTCTGCGCGGATATACAGATCGGAGTGAGAGAGATGTTGCATTGCGGAATAATCGGACTGCCGCTCAGCGGAAAGTCTACCGTCTACAACGTGATAACGAGGGCAGGGGCTGAAGTCAAACCCTATGCCGGCGGAAAGACTGATCCGAACCGTGCGGTGGTTTCGGTGCCTGACAGGAGATTCGACGAGCTTGTAAAGATACACAGCCCGCGTAAGGAAACGCCGGCACAGGTGGAATTTGTCGATCTGGCAGGCCTGTCGCGCGGAGCGGGCAAGGGGGCCGGGCTCGGAAACGCGTTTTTATCCTTCGTTGCGGATGCGGACGCTCTTATACAGGTGATACGCTGTTTTTCAAATCCCGCGGTCGAGCACCCTGAAGGCAGCGTGGATCCCCTTCGTGACTGGGACATTGTTGACAATGAGCTTATATTCCGCGACCTTGCCGTGATAGAAAACCGTCTTTCCAGGCTGAAAGCCAAGAAAAAGCTTTCCGCCGAAGAGGACAAAGAGAAGAAGCTGCTTGAAAAATGTTTCGAATTCCTTATGGAAGAAAAGCCGCTTTCCGCGATGGAACTGACGCCGGAAGAAGAGCGCCAGCTGCGCGGTTTTGCGTTCGTAACGTCAAAACCTCAGATAGTCCTGCTGAACCTGGACGAGAGCCAGAGCGAAGACTCGGCGATTCCCGGACTTGAGGCGCTCAAAAAACGCGCCGAAGAAAGAGGCGTTAAGCTCTGCCGGCTTTACGGGAACCTTGAGATGGAGATAACAGGCCTCTCTCCCGAAGAAGCAGAGATGTTCACCGAGGGGCTCGGGATAACCGAACCGGGACGCGAACGTCTGATAGAAGAAGCCTACCGGCTGCTCGGGCTGATAAGCTTCTTCACATGCGGCCCTGATGAAGTCCGTGCATGGACTCTGCATGACGGGGAAAAGGCGGTGGATGCGGCCGGGACGATTCACAGCGATCTTGCGCGCGGCTTCATACGCGCTCAGGTCGTGGCGTTCGACGATTATATGAAAAACGGACATTCGTTCGACGAATGCCGCAAGTCCGGCGTACTGCGCCTTGAGGGAAAAGACTACATCGTAAAAGACGGGGATATGATAGAAATACGCTTCAACGTATAACGGGCTGCATTGCTTTTTAATGCGTTCGGACTGAAGAGAAATATAATGAAAAGATTTTTCTGCGGCGCTGCGGCGCCTGTGCCTGACGGCGACCTATATCTTAACGGGTGGTGTGCATATAGATGAAACTGTATATAAGTTCCGGAATCTGCGGCGCTACGGGAGTGGTATCGGCTGCTCAGTGCTGCCGGTCATATCCGGAATATTCCTTCGGGCGGTCGATGCAGATGCACGATCTGCACGCCGCGCTCAGGGGCGCGTTTGAAGCGGGCGCTGAGCTCGTTGTCGTAAACGACGCGCACGGAACGATGACAAACATCGATATATCCGGCTTGGGGCGGGGCGTCCGCGTGATCTCGGGCAGCCCTAAACTTCTCGGTATGGCAGAAGGTTCGGGAGAATGTGACGGAGCTGTTTTTCTCGGCTATCATGCGATGGCTGGCACGGAAAAGGCCGTGCTCGACCATACATACGACAGGCAGACGATCCGCGCTCTGACGCTGAACGGGCGCAAAATGGGGGAGACCGGCATAAACGCGCTCTTTGCGGGAGTCCAGGGCGTTCCTGTCATCGCAGTCAGCGGTGACGACGCGCTGTGCATGGAAGCCGAAAGTCTGCTTGGCGAAAATATCGAGACCATGCCGGTAAAAGAGGGGCTGTCTCATTCCGCCGCCGTCTGCCTCACACCTGAGGAAACGGCTGAGATGATATCCGCGGGAGTAAGGCGCGCGGCCGAAAAACTTGCCGACGGCGTCTTTTCCCCGTTTGCCCCGGAGCCTCCTTATGTAATGGAGATAACTCTTGCCGATACGATACAGACAGATTCCGCTTCTCTTGTCCCGGGGGCGGTCAGGACAGCGCCATGCACTCTGCGCTTTGAAAACGACGAGGCGCTTGAGCTGCGCCGCGTTATTTATTCTGTCATAAAGTGCGCTTCCGCATACTCAGGGCTGCTTTGATAAAAAAAATAGGCATCGACATAGGGGGTCATACGATAAGCGCGGCTGAGGTCCTTCCCGACGGGGACGGCTTCAGGCCTGCTGCGCTTACGACAGTCTGCACGCCGCAGGAGAAGGATATGCCTTCCCTTGCGGCGGCCGTCAGGGATCTTGTGCTGCAGAGGGCTGAGCGCGGCAGCAGATGCTTTGTCGGCATAGGTGTTCCCGGTTTTGTAAACAGGGACAGGTCGGTGATTCTCAGGCTGACCAACTTTCACGGCTGCGACGGCGTGCCGGCCGCGCTTTTGATATCGGAAGATCTTGAAGAACATGGCATATCCGCCGAAGTGCGCATAGAAAACGACGCCAACTGCGCAGCTTTGGGAGAACATATATGCGGTGCAGCCCGCGGAATGAAAGATTTTGCCGTGATAACGCTCGGCACCGGAATTGGCTCGGGGCTTGCCGCAAACGGGCGTCTGATCACCGGATCGCACGGCATGGCGGGTGAATGCGGGCATCTTGCCGTATGCGGCGAAGATGAGTATTACAGATGCATGTGCGGAGGAGCGGGTCACCTTGAAGAAGCCGCGTCAGCCGGATGGCTGGAAAAGAGGGCTTCGGAAATGGGGCTCCCTGCTGACTTCCGCGCCATATGGGAGATGCGCGGGCAAAATGATGCGGCACGGGCCCTCACGGAAGCGTCGCTCAATGCCATTGCCCGCGGCATAGCGTCGATATGCGTTATGCTGGATCCGGAGGCTGTCATCTTAAGCGGCGGCATGAGCCGCGCCGTGGGTATAACGGAGGAGCTGCGTACCCGCGTTATGAAATATCTGCCGCTGCCTGTGCGTCCCGTGTTTAAGCTGCTGCTTTCCGAACTCGGAAGCAGCGCGGCGGTGATCGGCGCGGCTTCACTTGACGCAAGTCTTTGACGTATAGCTGAGAAGTCTGGAGGAAGAGCATATGAGAGTAGTGAAAATAAAAAGCGGCGCTGCCGAAGGCGCGGCAATAGAAACAGAGCGCGGTTTCGTGATGATAAAGACGCTTAATGAAGAAAAACGCTCGGAGTGGCCCGAGAATTATGAGGATTACCTCTCCGGGGGCAAAGCCGCGCCGCTCGTCAGATGGTACGAAGCAGGAGGGGCGGCGCTGCTTGAAAATATAAGCCGGCGTCTTCTGATCGAGCGGGAAAAAGCGGAAATAACGGACGGGCCCTTCGACGTAAGTCTCGGATAAAAACCTTTTGCCGCAGCGTCTGCTGCGCGTGCTATCCGTACCCCTTGTGAAATCGTCATTTTTTTTGTAAAATATCTAAGAGCCGGCAGGGGTTCATTGCCGGCCTTTAAATTTGATTCTACGTCTTACGTTTATGCGTACCATGACAAATGAATAATGAGGTGAAGTGAAAAACATGGAAGCACTATTAGCGGTATTATGTGTGATCTTCGGCCTGGCGGCAGGCTCTTTCGGAGGTTACACATACTACAGGAAAAACGAAGAGAAAAAAATTCGCGGAAGTCTGTCGGAAGCAGAACGAATCATAAGGGACGCCGCAAAAAAAGCGGAAGCTTCAAAGCGTGAGATCCTGGCAGAAGGCAAGGAAGAGATCCTGAAACTCAGACAGGAGCTCGACCGCGACACAAAGGAAAGACGTGCCGAACTGCAGCGGTCGGAACGCAGACTGGAGCAGAAAGAAGAGAATCTCGACAGAAAGATCGAGAATATCAGCCGCAGGGAAGAAGATCTGAAAAGCCGGAACGAACAGGTCCAGGAAAAGCTTAACAGACTTTCTGCCCAGGAACAGGAACTTATCGAGAAACTTGAACAGATAGCCCGGCTTACCAGAGACGAGGCACGCGCCCAGCTCCTTGCGGAAGTCGAGACGGAGGCCAATCACCTGATCGGGCTTCGCCTGAAAGAACTTGAAGAAAGGGCTAAGCGCGACGCGGACCGCAAGGCTCAGGATATCCTGGCCGTTGCGATACAGCGCTGCAGCGTTGATTACGCTTCAGACGCGGTGGTGAGCGTTGTAAGCCTGCCGTCGGACGAGATGAAAGGACGCATCATCGGCCGCGAAGGGCGCAATATCAGGACTTTTGAAACTCTAACCGGAGTTGACCTAATAGTTGACGATACACCGGAAGCGGTGACTTTGAGCAGCTTTGATCCTGTGCGGCGTGAAGTCGCACGCCTTTCTCTTGAGAGGCTCGTTGTCGACGGCAGGATACATCCGGCCAGAATAGAAGAAATAATAGAAAAGGCCGAGAAAGATGTTCAGGCTCAGATTATCGAGACAGCCGAAGAAGCGCTTCTGGAAACGGGTATAAAGAATATGCATGCGGAACTTGCGAAGATAGTCGGCCAGCTGCGCTACCGTACGAGCTACGGTCAGAACGCGCTCTCTCACAGCCTTGAGGTCGCCCACCTTGCCGGCGTAATGGCGGCGGAGCTTGGGCTTGATGAGCTTAAGGCAAGAAGGGCCGGTCTGCTGCATGATATAGGCAAGGCCGTCGATCACCAGATAGAAGGTCCTCATGCGAAGATAGGAGCCGATATCGCAAAGCGCTACGGCGAAGCGCCGGATATAGTGAACGCGATAGCTTCACACCACGAAGACGAAGAACCGCAGACGATATACGCGCTGCTTGTGGCGGCGGCCGACGCGGTCAGCGCCTCCCGCCCCGGTGCGCGCAGAGAGAGCCTTGACGCCTATGTGAAGCGTCTTGAGAAACTTGAAGAAGTCGCCAACGCTTTCCACGGCGTAAGCAAGGCTTATGCGATACAGGCAGGGCGCGAGGTCAGGGTCGCTGTGGCTCCCGAAGTCACCGACGAGGGAGAGATGCAGAAGCTTGCATATGATATTGCCCGCAAGATAGAAGAAGATCTGAGATATCCCGGACAGATAAAAGTCACGCTTATAAAAGAGACACGTGCTGTCGAATACGCCAAATAGGCGTCGGGACCGGCAGATATGCGCATACTTTTTATAGGCGATATAATGGGCCGTCCTGGACGCGACGCCGTCTCATCGGAAATACCTAAGCTGCGCGAAGAGTTCGGCGGCTTTGATTTTATCATAGCCAACGGAGAAAACAGCGCCCGGGGTTTCGGTCTTACGGAAAAGGTCATGAATGAGCTTTTTGATGCCGGCATCGATATCCTGACAAACGGCAATCATGTTTGGGATAAAAAAGAGTTCATTCCTGTGCTTGACGCGGAAAAGCGCGTTCTGCGGCCTGCCAACCATCCGGCAGGGACCTGCGGGAAGGGCTGCGCCGTTTATGAAAAAAACAAAAAAAAGCTCGCGGTCCTGTGCCTTCAGGGGCGCACTTTCATGCCTCCGCTGGATTGTCCTTTCCAGACAGCCGACAGACTGATCTCAGAATGTCCCGTTCCTTCTGTATTTGTGGATATCCATGCTGAGGCGACGTCCGAAAAAAGGGCGCTGGGGCTCTATCTGGACGGACGCGTATCCGCGGTCGTAGGAACGCACACACACGTTCAGACAGCGGACGAAGGCATACTTCCCGGCGGTACGGCCTATTTGTCTGATGCCGGAATGACCGGCGGACACGCCGGCATAATAGGCATGACGGCAGAATCTGTACTGCCTAAGTTCCTGCAGGGGACGCCGTTCAGGTTCGAGATCTGCGAAGAAGATGTGAGGTTTCAGGGCGCGGTCATAGAGATCGATGAAGAGACAGGCCGTTCCCTGAATATTGAAAGAATCAACAGAAGCATTGTTTAAAAGTGCTGAAAACCGCGCGCATTGCTCTTATGCGCGCGGTTTTTTCGTGGCGTGCGGAAAAGATTTCGCATATGGGCCGCCCCGGAAAGATTCAAAAAAAGCGGCGTATATCATGATAAGAACAGGAGAGAAATACGCCTGTTTTCTTATTGTCCGCAAACGGCTTTTATGTTATAAAATTCAAAGTTGCAATTATTCAGTTTATAAGTTGGTACTCGTGTGATACCCCGAAGGAGTGGTCTTTGTGTCGGATAATAACGGAAAGAGAGAAGAGTGGGGCAGCAAGTTCGGTTTTATAATGGCGGCTGCAGGTTCGGCCGTCGGTCTCGGGAACGTGTGGCGCTTCCCGTATATTACGGGTAAGTACGGCGGGGGAGCTTTTGTCCTTGTTTATCTGATCATTGTGACTGTAATAGGTTCTTCTCTTATGCTGGCTGAATTTGCGCTGGGGCGCAGGGCGAGACTCGATTCGGTAGGAACATTCAGGAAATTAGGCGGAGGCGCATGGCCTGTTGTTGGCTGGATGGGCTTTTTCTGCGGCTTTGTCATTCTTTCATACTACGCTGTGATAGCCGGATGGACTCTTGCGTATATGTTCAAGTCCTTGGGCGGGCTTATGGAGGCGGTCTCTGGCGGCAGGGCCGCGGAAGTATTCGGCGCCTTTGTTTCCGACCCCGTGCAGGCGATAGCTTACCACCTGGCCGTGATGGCTATTGTTGTCGCTGTCGTGTGCCGGGGGATAGGCGCAGGTATCGAAAAGAGCTGCAAAGTCCTTATGCCGGTGCTTTTTCTGATACTGATCCTGCTTATCGCGCGTGCCGTTACCCTTCCCGGCGCCGCGGAAGGGCTGAAATTTTATCTGCTGCCTGATTTCTCAAAGCTTTCCGGAGAAGCCGTGCTCTCGGCTGTGGGGCAGGGCTTCTACTCCCTTTCACTTGCAATGGGGATAATAATCACCTACGGAAGTTATCTCGGCAAAGACGAGTACATGCCGAAGGTCACTTCAACCATAGTGCTGCTTGACACAGCTGTTGCCGTAATGGCCGGGCTGATAATCTTCCCGGCGGTCTTTGCCTTCGGCGTCGACGCGGGCGCGGGCCCCGGCCTTACCTTTGTGACGCTGCCGATAGTATTCGCAAAAATGCCGATGGGGGCGCTCTTTTCGTTTGCCTTCTTTGCGCTGCTCTTCATAGCTGCACTTACGTCGGCTTTTTCTCTCTTTGAAGTTGTGGTCGCGTTCGCCGTAGACGAGATAGGCTGGACGAGGATGAGATCGTCGCTGATAATGGGCATAGCCGTAGCGCTTCTCGGGATACCGTCGGCCCTTTCCGTTGGCGGGCATTTCCCGAAGATATATGGCAAGGATTTTCTTGACGCGATGGATTTCATCACGAATAACGCCGTTATGCCTATATGCGGCATTCTTACTTCATTCTTTGTCGGCTGGCTCTGGACGAAGGGCGCGAAGGAGGAGGTCACGAACGGCGGGACGCATGACTTCCCGATGTATACCGCGTGGCTCTGGGTTTGCCGTATAGTTGTTCCCATCAGCGTAGCGCTGATATTTATAAAAGGTCTGAAGTGGTAAGGGAATCAATATCTGTAAACAATTTCTGATAAATAACGGGTTTTCAGGCATAACATACAAAAGGGGATGAATAGTGATGATGTCGCAGAAAGAACGGCGATATCGGAGGGGGTCGTCCCCTTGTCTTATTTATGTTTTTGCAGAAACGACGATGAATTGCAAACGGATGGGGATATGCTGTTGAGAATACTGTACCTTATTCCCCGCCCTGACTGTCCTTAGTCAACAGACGCCTTTGGGTTTGGATTTTCTCGGAATTGTGCATCCGAAGCGGTCAAGGCATATTATGTATAACAGAGTTGTCTCTCTCGGATTTGTTACAATAAAACGGCGAACCCCTTTGAAGCCTCCCCAAACATACGATTGTGTGGGTGGATTCAAAGGGGTTCACTTTAACGATATGTTTACTCTGCGGCGCGGTCCGGGATCATCACCGTCACCACGGCACCTCCGCCTTCCCTGGGAGTGATTGTCAGGCTCCCACCGCACATCATTTCCAGTCTCTGCCGGATGTTGTTCAGCGCGGCACGGGGCTTGCTCTCGTCGGAGGGATTGAAGCCCGGGCCGATATCCTCCACGATGATTTCGGTGGCGGAACGTCCGCTTCCGCCGGCATCCGTGTGTCGTGTCCGGATGGAGATGCGCAGCGGGCCGGAGTAGGGGTTAATGCCATGCTTGACGGCATTCTCCACGATGGGCTGAAGGGTCAGCGGAGGCAGACGGAAATGTATAAACGGCGTATCGTATTCCACAATAAGCAGTTCATCATACCGTGCCTCTTCCACGGCCAAATAGGCGCGGGTGTGTTCCAGCTCCGCGGCAAAGGTAATGAGGTCTCCGCTGGCGACGGCATTGAAGTTCTTTTGCAGGTAAGTAGTGAAATCCATGGTGACCTGCCGGGCCTTCTTAGGGTCCTGATTGCAAAGGCTGTAGATGCTCATCAGGGTGTTGTAGATGAAGTGGGGCCGCATCTGCAGCATCATGACATTGGCGCGCTGACGGGCGATTTCCTGCTGCTGTCGCATATCCTGCTCGATCTGATCTGACAGGATGAGAATATACATCGAAAAAACGCAGAAGGCGATTCCTAAAACAAAGAGCGCGAAGGCGGAGACGAAAAAATGGAGGAACATGGTAGCCGTCATTGGGACCAGGCTGACGAGGAAGGCGTAATAGTATTTTTTTGCCATCCGTTTCCGTCGGCGGATCACTCCGGCCAGGGCAATGAGCGCCATCACAAACAGGAAGCCCAGCAGCAGGGGGTAGAGGGGGCCGCGGCAGAGCCGGTTCTCCGGCAGGATATAGTAGCCCCAGCTTGTGAACGGGGTCATATTCAACAGGATGAAGGATCCGGCCCACAGGGCTGCCACAAGTCGAAAAAGCATGCTGCTCCGCGGGCTTTCCCCGCAGCAGTGGAGCAGATAAACCGTCAGCATGGGAACCAGGAGCGAAGGGAACAGTGTGTTGATATAGTACAGGATTCCCAGCGCGAACCTGACGCCCGGACGGCCCTCCAAGAATACCTCAAGCAGGGCTGCGCTCCCGTACACTAAGAGAAAGGTGAAAAAAGCGATGAAGAAGCGCTTGCTCCACCGGTCAATGCCGGGTAAGACGGCGGCGATGACAAGGCTCATCAGAAGCATTATCATCGCGGTGGCCATCAGCAGAAGCTGAATTGTCAACCCGTTCACAGGGAATCACCTCCCAAGGTCCCCGAATAAAATGGGATACCGCAGCTTTTCAAGCTGCATGCGTACCTTCTCGGGAGTCAGCGGCTTGACCATGAAACCACAGGCTTTGGATTCCCATGCCGGCAAAGAGTAGTCTGGGAAGGCAGTCAGATAGACCACATTGGTGCGGGGATTGATGTCAAGCAGCGTTTGGCACAGCTCAAGGCCGCTGGCTGTCCCCAGTTCAATATCCAGAACCGCCAAAGCGACCTGGTTCATTCTGGCATATTCTATTGCCTCCTGAGGCCAGATAAATCCCCTGATCGTGGCGGCCGGCATGACCTCATCCAGAACTGCCAGGCTGTCGTTGAGGATGACCTTTTCGTCGTCCACTATGATGATATGGGGCGATCCCTCACTCCTTGCCGCCGCCAGAAGCAGTGTGCTGACATCTACATCAAGAACCCCGGAAATGTTGGTGATCATCTCGGCGTCCGGCAGCCGGATGCCGTTTTCCCAACGGGCGATGGTGGACTGGTTGACAAAGAGCTGCTTTCCCAGCTCAGCCTGTGAAAGGCCACTTTCTGTTCGGAGTTTTTTCAGCGTTTCCGAGAATAAATTGTTCATGTGAAAGCTTCTCCTCTTTACATTCAAAATAAACCGACCAGGCGAAAAAAGCAAGTGCCGTGAAAAATCGGATTATTCCATTCTGGAATATCCTCTTGAATTAAGGTAATAAATGATTGGAAAATATTGCCATACCATATGGAAGGAGAACTCATTGCATGAGACAGACGCTTATTCTCGGCAACATCATCACCGTGGACCCAAAGCGTCCGACGGCGAAAGCGGCGGTGGTCAAGAACGGCGTGTTCGCCTATATCGGCGACGAGGAGACAGCGAAGCAGCTCGCCGGGCCGGACGCGAAGGTGCTGGATTACGGCGAGAACTACATCTATCCCGGCTTTCTGGAATCCCACTGCCACGGCTATCTGGCCGGCGACCGTGCCATCGGGCAGGCGAACCTCGCGCAGATCACCGAAGCCGACTACGCGAAATACCGCGAGATCATCAAGGACTTCATCGAAAAGAACCCGCAGCGTGATTACTACCTGGCCGCGGGATGGGTCGAAAACGACGTATATGTTGACAGGGGAGATTTGGACGAGATCTGCGCCGATAAACCGTTGCTGGTTCAGACGGGTGGCGGACACTCCATGCTGCTCAATACCATAGCGCTGAAACTGGCCGGCATCGACGCGGCCTACGCAAAGGAAAAGGGCTACGATCTGGTGCATGTGGACAAAAACGGCGAACCGGACGGCTACATCTGTGAAGCGCCTGTGTTTGAACTGTATCCCAATCTTCCAACCACCCTTGAGAACGCCAAGGAATACCTGCTCGCATGGCAGGACATCGCCCTCGCAAATGGCTACACCGCAGTTGGAGACGCGGGCGTAGAGGTCACCAATGCGATTGCTGTCAGGGCTTTCTACGAGCTGGAACAGGAGGGCAAACTGAAGCTGCGCACCTATGCCTACCTGCTGTGCCCGGACAATCCCGAAGACCCGAAGGCGGAGGTGGCCCGCATCGCCGCGGACCGCGCAAAGTACAGCGGCGAATACTTCCATGTCGTGGGCGTCAAGACGTACCTGGACGGTGTGACCGAGGCGCATACGGGCTGGCAGAACCAGGATTACCTGGACCAGCCGGGCTATCACGGCAACGAGCGCTTCAACGACCATGACAAGATGGTGGAGCTGATCACGGCGGCGGACGCGGAGGGCCTCTCTGTCCACGTCCACTCCGAAGGCGGCGGCGCGACGCACTTCATGCTGGGCTGCATCGAGGACGCGGAAAAGATCACAGGCGACCTGGATCAGCGCAACGTGCTGGCGCATCTGCACTTCGTCACTGACGAGGATATCCGCCGCATGGCGGAAACCGGCTCCGTTCCGGCGGTCGCGCCGCTTTGGACGCCTAAGGAAGCAAATATTTATGAACAGGAAGTCAGGTATGTCGGTCAGGAGATTGCGGATCAGGCTTATCCTATCAAGTCTTTCTGTGATGCCGGCGCGAACGTGGTCTTCCATTCGGACTATCCGGTTTCTCCGATGATGAATGTCAAATACAGCATTTACATGGCGGAAACCCGGGCGTTTCCAAAGCAGCTCGGTTACGGCGGAATGGAAACCCAGCGCAATGTCAAGGAAGCCGTCACCCGCGAGCAGTCCTTGCGCGCCATGACCATCAACGTCGCCCGGCAGTTCCGTCAGGAGGATCGCATGGGTTCCATCGAGTTCGGCAAGCTCGCCAACATGACGGTGTACGACTGCGACTTCCTGCACGACGACATCGAGAAGGTCGCGGAGGCAAACCTCGTCGCCACCATCGTGGACGGTGAAGAAGTATATAAGGCGTAAAAGGAGAAAAAGGAAAATGGAATTGAAGCCAAAAACCGTAACACCAGGGATGATTAAAACCTTGTTTCATGCTTTGGCCAACGGTCAGATGGCAGAGGAGCTTACATCCGCATACGCAGCAGACGCGCCCGACTATTCCCTTGAGGACTGCTGGTTGCAGGTTCCTCAGATCAAGAAGGACATCGACACCTTCTACATCTACTCCACGGTCTACATTGAGTCCAGCTTTGAGGAAGGAGCCCCTGATTACGCTACGCTCGACAACCCCGAGATGCTGCTGGGCGCACTGGAAGAATACGCTACAAACGCAACCGTGTATGAGGAGGCCACGAATGTGTTCGTGCCTTATTACCGTCAATCCGGCATGCGGTACGCGGTGGAAGCTTCGAAGAAGACAGGGGGCATTGACACGGCGCTTTCCGGCATCTCCTACGACGACATCAGCGCCGCGCTCGACTATTATTTCGAGCATTGCAACGGTGGTCGCCCGTTCATCATCGCAGGGCACAGCCAAGGTTCCGCGATGGTCAAGTATGTATTGAAAAATTACTTCAAAAAGCACCCTGAATACTACGAGCGCATGGTAGCGGCTTATGTTATTGGCTACTCTGTCACGAAGGAAGACCTTGCGGCCAACCCGCATCTGAAGTTTGCGTCCGGTGAAAGCGACACGGGTGTGATCATCAGCTACAACACCGAAGGGCCAAAGAACGTGGAGGAAAACGCCAATAATGTCGTGGTACTTCCCAACGCAATCAGCATCAACCCGCTGAACTGGAAGCTCGATGCCACCTACGCACCGGCGAGCGAGAACCTGGGATCCTATCTGCCGAATGCTGAAACCGAGATGTATGAGATAACCAATGTCGGCGCGGACGCACAGGTGGTTCTTGACCGTGGCGTGATTGTGACGAAAACCACATATGACCAATACGCCGCCGCAGAAGACTTCGGACCACAGAGCTTCCACGAGGTCGACTACACGCTCTATTACAACAACATCAAGGACAACGTGGCGAAGAGAATCGCAGCCTATCAAGCGGGCAAACAGTGACAGAAAGGAATGCTTGAAATCACCTGCTCCATTGAAGTTGGGAAATCCGCGTAGCTCGTCGTTTTGGACAGCGACATCGAAACGGTTCCAGTGTAGCAGATTCGGTATATTCAAGCGCTCGAAACGGCATTCAAGGGGAGAACGGCATTCAAGAAAGATTAAAGAGCTCCATGGGCAGCCCACCGCGTGGTTTGGGCTGCCCAAAACTATGAAGGGAGTAGGTGAGGAGAAGCGACATGGCCAGACGTAATATTGTCAGATTATTTGAATTAAGAAAGGGAAATCTGGATTCTCGAGTAAACCGGGATTATGTAAACAACGGAATTGCGACCATTCCCTGCCGCATTTCCGACTATAGCGATGTAATCAGCACATATAGCGTTAAGGGTTTTGAGATACCGAATACAGAATTTATTGATTATCTCAAGGAGACCGCGGAGGTGACACCGTCAGAGTGTCCGCTGGTTTTGGACATCGTTGGGGATTGTCTGTCTCAGGAAGATAAAAAGACCATTGAGGAAACGCTTCTTGACAATCTTGCTTATCAGCTTGGCATGGTGGAAAAGGACGAGAAGCGGCATACGCACACCTTTGTCCTTATGATGATCGGTCTGATTGTTTCGGGATTATTGCTGTGGTTTACGAGAGATCTGGCGGAAGAAGCGCGCGAGCTTTTTTTTATTCTGTTTTGGTTTATGGGTGATACACTATGTGACTACATCTTTCTGACTGGGTATGATCTCCGTCGGGAAAGAAGGCTGGCCGGACGACTTGCGAGTATCAAGGTCATTTTTTCAGAAAGTTATGAAGCTCCAAATTACACGGAAAGCGACGTTGACCAGTTGTATACCGAGATTGAAAAGAAAGTCAATAAAACGATTCGGGAAGAGGAGAATGATGTACTGTATGTTCATGTCCGCAAATAGGGCCTCTCAGAAGCCTGTTTTTCGCCGCTTTACGGGATGGAATACCTGAGGGTAAAGAAATCGTAAGGGACGCCTCAAAACCGTGTTCAATTTGCGGACATGGAAACGATCCGAGGAACGCATCGGCTGAAAGCGATGATACGGAAAAGCGAGTGTGTACATGGCATGAACCACCATAGTTGTCCGCAAAATGGTGCATAACCGAATCGAGGAATCCAAGCGGCATTTTGCCGTTTGGATTCCTTGTAAGTAGTTGCGTTATGCGGGTTCGTTGCTTTGACCGAGCAGGAAACCGATCAGCCCTGATGCGTCCGCAGAAGCCCCGCTGAAGCCGTCGATCAGCTGATTGCCGCGAAGGATATAAACGTGCCAGACGAATCTCTCCTCGGCGGGTCTTGCGATCACCTTTGCCGATGTTATGCCGCGCCGCCATCCTCTTGCGCAGTCCGGGACTGCCGCTTCATCCGCAAGCGCCGCCGCCGTTGTTCTGCTCAGCTTTGCGTCAAGCCTGCGGCAGGCGCATGGAAGGGAAAGATCGTCTGCCACTTCCGCTGTGCCTTCGATGAGCCACGTCCTGCCACTTGCCGCATCTACCGCTGCGGTTACCGGGATGAGCTTTACGCCGAAAAATATCCCCCTCAGCATGACATTTGCGCCAAAGAGGTAGACGGGCGACAGTATCGCTGTGTCGCTTTCCGAAACAGGTATCTTGACTGGCAGGAAACTTTTCGGTTCTTCTTGCATGCCTTCACCGTTTATATATCTGCAGGATATGTACCCTTTGCTGCGATAAATGCTCAGGCGTATCCACGGGTGTTCCGGAGTGCCGGGCGTCATAAAAAAATGCCCTTTACGGGCGGCCCAGCTGCCCCATGGCACCCGCAAGATTCCGCTTATCGCTGCTTCCTTCCGGACCTGACGAGGTTCACGGGCTTGCGCCGCATGGGACTGGGCAGCCCGTAAAGGGCATGCCGGCGTCTTTTGACAAAAAATGGCGGAGAGGATGGGATTTGAACCCATGGAAGAGTTTGACCCCTTCACTCACTTTCCAGGCGAGCTCCTTCGACCGCTCAGACACCTCTCCGCGCAAATCGCCTGTCGTGTTGCCGACGGAGCAGATTATATCTTATTACGGCTGTCGTGTCAAAACGTGAGATCGGCACGCTGCGCCGCACATGAGCCGCAGATACATGATAAAGCTCAGAATGTTTCGTTCTCAGTACGGAACGATATCTCTCCGTTTATGTCTCTTGTGCAGCTTATTATCTTTGTTATCGAGGAAATGGTGCCATGCTCTGTCCCGGCAGCTGATGTTTTCTGCATGAAATATCTTGTTGTCCCGCCCTCTTCCGGTATGCGCGGAGGTATAAGAGGCATGCCGAGCCTTGCCGCTTCGGAGCTGAACGAGGGAGCATAGTGCAGATCTGCCGTTACGCAGGAAAACGCATGATCAGGGTATATGTTTTCGAGTTCCGAGAAAAATGATTCGGGGATAGTTATCAAAGGATCAGTTTCGGGATCTGCGTCGGGGGAAAAATAACCGCTGCCGGCGGCACGTATCTGATGTCTCAGCCAGACGTCCGCTATGGCCGAAGCCTGCTTTGCCGCATTTTCGGTCCGAAGACGCCGGGCCGTTTCCGATTTCTCATCGGATATGTTCATTGCCTCGCGGAGCGCAAACCCCGCCGCAAAGAACAGTACTGCCGTCAAAAGCAATACTGTTATCAGGACAAAGCCCTCTTCCCGCCGGTTCCTATCCGGCGTCTCCTTCATCTGATTTCTCTTGCCGCAGTTTTTTGAGAGCTTTTTCCGCCGCGGAAAATTCAGCTTCTTTCCTGGAACGTCCCCATTCCTCAGAGAAGATACGTTCCCCCAAAGTGAGGCGTACCTTGAAGCTAAGCGCATGGTCCGGGCCTGAATGAGCGACTATTTCATAAACGGGCAGCCCCAGTGAATGTGCCTGTGTATATTCCTGCAGCTCCGATTTTGGATCTTTCTTTACGGCAGGGTCTCTGACCTCATCTTTGCCCGCAAGAAAGACGGCTATCACGGACGCCGCGGCAGAGTAGCCGCCTTCGGCAAACACGGCTCCGAAAAGCGCTTCCGTGCAGTCGGCTGCCATAGAGTCGTTTGCGCCGCATTTTCTGAAGTTGTTGCCTAAGCGGATTAGCTTTTTGAGGCCGATCCCGCCGGCCCAATCGCTAAGGCTTTCTTTGCATACTATGCGCGCGCGGAGCGATGTGAGACGCCCTTCGTCGCAGCTTGGATACGCTGCAAAAAGCTTTTCAGACACAACAAGCTCAAGCACCGCGTCTCCAAGGAATTCGAGGCGCTCATTGCAGGCGACGGCGTTCTCATTTGCATACGAGGAATGTGTCAGAGCCTCTTCAAGAAGCTCCCGTGCATGGAACTGATATCCGATTTTTTTTTGAAGCAGCACGAGCAGCTTTTCGCGCTCACTGTTTTTCTGCATATCGGATCAGTCGCGGCAGGCCTCTATAGCAAGTACGCCGTTGTGGCCGCCGAAGCCGAAGTTATTGATCAGTGCGCGGCGCACATCTTTTTTTACAGCGTTGCCGGCCACTATATTAAGCCTGCACTCAGGGTCGGGCTTGCTGTAGTTTATCGTGGGGTGGACTATGCCGCGCTCTATGGCGAGGATGGTCGCGGCTGTCTCGATAGCGCCTGCCGCGCCGAGAGTATGCCCGATCATTGATTTTGTCGAGTGGACAAGCGTTTTTTCCGACAGATCCTCTCCTAAGAGGTGTCTTATCGCCGCTGTCTCCATCTTGTCGTTGAGCGGAGTAGATGTGCCGTGCGCGTTTATCAGGTCGATATCTTCCTTCTTCCAGCCTGCTTTTCTTACCGCCATGGCCATAGCCCGGTATGCTCCGTCGCCGTCTGCATCGGGGGCTGTGATATGGTGCGCGTCGCAGGAGAGCCCGTAGCCGGTCACTTCCGCATATATATGAGCGCCTCTTGCCCTGGCGTGCTGATACTCTTCGAATACGAAGATAGCGGCTCCCTCTCCCATCACGAAGCCGTCGCGTTCCGCGTCGAATGGACGGGAAGCGTGTTCGGGGTCGTCGTACCTCGTCGACAGCGCCTTAAGCGCGGAAAAGCCGGCGGCGGCAAGAGGAGATACTGCCGCTTCCGATCCTCCGGCAAGTATGATGTCGGCGTCTCCGCGGGATATGCAGCAGGCGGCCTCGCCCATGCTGTTTATCGAGCTGGCGCAGGCTGTGACGACCGCCATATTTGCGCCCTTGGCGCCGATGCGTATCGCTACGTAAGCGGCGGGCATATTGACGATCATCATCGGTACAAGAAAAGGACTGACGCGCGAAGGCCCCTTTTCATTGAGGATATGCAGATTATCCTCTAATGTGTGTATACCGCCCTCACCTGTGCCTATATAGACTCCGAGCATATTCTTGTCGACACTGTCCATATCGAGCCCTGAGTCTTTTATAGCCATATCGGTGCATGCGGCGGCAAACTGTATTACACGGTCGGTGCGGCGGGCCTCTTTCCTGTCGAACCAGTCTTCGGCGTTGAAGTCCTTTACTTCGGCTGCGATCTTCACCGGATGATTTGACGTGTCAAAAGATGCGATCGGACCGACTCCGTTTTTACCGTGTGCCAGCGCGTCCCAGAACGCTTCTTTTCCTATTCCGACAGGCGTGACTGCTCCGCAGCCTGTGATAACTACTCTCCTTGCGTTCAACGGTGCCGTGCCTCCTTGTCTGATATCACGCGGTATATAGCTGTCCGGGGTTTCGTCTTTGTAACATTGACCGTCTGAACTGCAAAAACACCCGCCGCCGGGACGGCGGCGTCCCTGCGGGAGATATTATTGCAGGCAGATTTATGCCGCCCCGTGCGGCGAAAGGCATAAAACCCTGCGCCGCACGGGCTGAACGCTGTTATTCTTCGATTCCGAGCTTTGTCTTTACGTACTGCAGGGCCTCTCCGACAGTGGTGAGCTTCTCTGCGTCTTCGTCCGGTATCTCGATATCGAACTCCTCTTCGATGCCCATGATGAGCTCAACTATATCGAGGGAGTCAGCACCGAGGTCTTCCACGAATGACGCTTCGGGCTTGATCTGATCCTCTTCGGCGTTAAGACGGTCTACAAGGATCTCCTTAAGTTTCTTCTGAACTTCTTCCATTTTCATAGCTGTTTCTCTCCTTTATGAGTTTGCTCTGTTGTTTTTTTATTTCTAAAGCCCCTGGACTTTACTGCCTTTCATACTTTTACTACATAGTTATTCCGCCGTCAACAGCAATGACCTGCCCCTGTATGTACGACGCCTCTTCCGACGCCAGAAACGCCGCTGCATGCGCCACATCCTGAGGCGTGCCGGCGCGCGCGGCCGGTATCGCTTCGACGAAAGCGCGGCGAATATCCTCCGAAAGCACGGCGGTCATATCCGTTTCGATAAATCCCGGCGCTATCGCGTTTACTGTGACGCCCCTGGCTGCCACCTCGCGCGCAAGGCTTTTTACAAAACCGAGCATGCCTGCCTTGGCCGCCGCATAGTTGCACTGTCCCTGGCTTCCGCGCAGCGCGTTTACGGAAGATATCGCGATTATGCGCCCCCAGCGTGCCTTGAGCATGGGACGGATCGCTTCCCTTGCGCATATGAACAGGGATTTGAGGTTGGTGGAAAGCACGCTGTCCCAGTCTTCATCTTTCATGCGCATCAGGAGTCCGTCCTTCGTTATGCCTGCGTTGCAGACCAGTATGTTTACGGCTCCCATGGAAGCCGTGACAGCGGAAAACATCTCCTTTACTTCCGCGGCGTCGGATACGTCGGCTTTAAACGCGGCTGCGCGTCCTCCGCTGTTAATTATCTCCTTCACTGTCTCTGCCGCAGCGTTTTCGGAATGGGCGTAATTAACGGCCACGGCACAGCCCCTCGACGCGAGTTCCAGCGCTATCGCGCGCCCGATGCCGCGCCCCGCCCCGGTCACAAGTGCGATCTTATTCTCCATCTTCCGCTCCTTTGATGAATTCCACAGCTGCCGCAAGCTCCTCAGCGTTCGATACCGGGAGCGAGCGCCTTCCTCTGCATATCTTTCTTACGAGACCCGACAGAACGCTGCCGGGGCCAAGCTCGATGTAGCTTTCCGCGCCCGATCGCTCCATCTCCTGCACGGACTGCGACCACATTACCGGTGAATAGGTCTGACTGAACAATGCGCTGCGTATCTCAGGCACAGTGCTGACGGCCCTGGCGCTGAAATTCGCTGTTATCGGGAACCTCGGCACATGCCATTCGATCTTGTCAAACTCTTTCTTAAGTTCATCCGCCACGCCGCGCATCAGTTCGCAGTGGAAGGGGGCGCTTACCATAAGCGGAACTACCCTTGCCGTATATTTTTGCCCGATTATCGCTTCCGCGCGCGAAACGGCTCCTGCGTGTCCGGAAATGACTATCTGCTTGGGGGAGTTGATGTTGGCTGCCTGACAGACCTCGCCCTGTGAAGCCTCGGCGCATACCGCTTCGATCTCCGGAAGGCCGAGCCCTATTACCGCGGCCATCGAGCCCACTCCCACCGGGACCGCGTTCTGCATCAGACGTCCGCGCTTATTGACCAGCCTCACTCCGTCGGCAAGCGATAAGGCCCCCGCAGCGACGAGAGCGGTATACTCACCGAGACTGTGCCCTGCCATGCAGAGCGGAGAAGCGGGGCGGCCGAGCTCCAGCTCGAGGACGCGGAAAGCCGCGATGCTCACAGTAAGGATAGCGGGCTGAGTTATTTCGGTGCGCGAAAGCTCTTCCGGCGTTCCATCGAAGATGATTTCGCTCAAAGAAAAACCGAGCGCTTCATCGGCTTCTTCAAACACGCTTTTCGCGGCGTCCCATCTGTCGTAAAATTCTCTTCCCATCCCGGGCTGCTGTGCTCCCTGCCCCGGGAATATGAAAGCGTATCTCATTGCGTACACCTCCTGCCGCCGGCGATTATATCCGAAGCCTGCGATATTATGCCGTCGATTATCCGGGCCGCGGGTTCTATATCCCGCACGAGCCCGGCTGACTGTCCGGCCATGAGAGAGCCGTTCTCGGTATCGCCGTCAACGACCGCAAGACGCAGCTTGCCGGAACCGAAAGCCGATATCTCTTCTGCTGAAACGCGGCTTTTCTCAAGCTCTTCGAACTGCTTTATGAATTTGTTTTTCAGCGCTCTCACAGGATGTCCGAGCGAGTATCCCGTTACGGCCGTCGCTCGGTCGTTTGCCGCTATTATCTTCTTTTTATAGTTTTCGTGTACCCGGCACTCCGAAGCGCATACAAAGCGCGTACCTATCTGGACGCCGCTCGCTCCGAGCGCGAAAGCCGCAGCCATGCCGCGTCCGTCTGCTATACCGCCTGCCGCTATCACGGGTATCTTTACAGCGTCAGCGACCTGGGGCACAAGGTTGAACGTCGTTATTTCCCCTATATGTCCTCCGGATTCCATTCCTTCGGCTATGACCGCGTCCGCTCCCTGTGATTCGACGCGGCGCGCGAGCGCCACGGAAGCTATGACGGGGATAACCACAGTGCCGAGAGGCTTGAGCTTTTCTATGACCTTGCCGGGCTGTCCCGCTCCTGTCGTTACGACCGGGATGCGGTATGCCGCTGCGATCTCCGCGGCGTCTTCCGCAGTGGCGGACATAAGCATTATATTCATTCCGAAAGGTTTGTCGGTAAGGGTCTTTGCCTTGATGATCTGCTGTTCAAGAAGCTCGGGGGGCATATTGGCCGCCGCTATTATGCCGAGCCCGCCTCCGTTGCTTACCGCTGCGGCAAGTTCCGCATCCGCTACCCACGCCATGCCGCCCTGTATTATCGGGTATTTTGTCCCGGTAAGCTTTGTTACCTTGTTATTCTCAAACATTATACTTTTACCTCTCCTTATGCAGCGTAGAGCAGCGCTCCTAAAGTCATCCCGGCGCCGAAAGCCACGAAAGCCGTCTTTTCTCCCGGTCTTACCCGTCCCGCAGTCATTGCTTCTTCCAGATTTATCAGTAAGGAAGCGGAAGAAGTGTTGCCGTACCTGTCAAGGTTGGGAAGAGTACGGTCAAGCGGGATATCAAGACGTTTAAAAAGTGATTCGGTTATGCGCATGTTCGCCTGGTGTATGACCCAAAAATCTATATCGCGCGGCGCCGTGCCGGAGTCTCTGCAGAAATCTTCTACAAAAGGCGGAAGCTTTGAATTGACGAACCTGAAAACGTCCTGCCCCTTCATATCCAGTTTATCTTCTTTTCCGCCGAGCCCTGCCGTTATCAGGCCATGTTTTTCCCCGTCTGCCTCTATCCGGCCTGAAACGAACCTTCCCTTTCCCTCTTCCGAACGGGATATCACACAGGCGCCTGCGCCGTCGCCGAACAGGACGGAAGTGCTGCGGTCATCCCAGTCGATTATGTCATGGAATTTCTCAGCCCCGATCACAAGCGCATTTTTCCACAGGCCGCACGAAACTCCTGATATTGCCGCAAGCATCGCCGTCAGGCTTCCCGTGCATCCGGATATGACGTCGAAAGCGCCTGCGCCTGAAGCTCCTATCATTCCCTGCACCTTTGCGGCGGAGCAGGGGATTATCGAGTCGGGCGAATTTGTCGATAAGATAACGGCGTCTGTATCATCAGGGGAGAGGCCTGCGTCGGCAAGAGCCGCAAGCCCGGCTTTTGCCGCCATATCACAGCAGTTTTCATCCGCTGCCGCGAAGTGCCTTTCCTTTATGCCGGTACGCTCTGTTATCCATGCGTCGGTGGTATCCGTTATTTTCTCGAAATCAGCGTTTGTCATGATTCTTTCCGGGATATATTTGCCGGTCCCGGTTATCCCGGCCTGTATTCCTTTAATTATTGCCATTGTATGTTCCTGAAGCTATTTCCTCTCTTATCCGGCCTACGCCGTTCTGTTCTATAAAATTCGCCGCTCCGGTTAACGCGTAGGATATCGCGTTTGCCTTCGAACGGCCGTGCACCTTGACCACGCTGCCGTTTACTCCCAGCACAGGGGAGCCGCCCTTCTTTTCCCAGTCGAAGCGTCCCATTACGCGCTTCATTGCCGGCCACATAAAGAAGAGCCCTATCTTCGGCAGAGTGTGGTTCGTATATTCCTCTCTGAACTGGCTGTTCAGCAGTTCCCCGATTCCTTCGCCGAATTTTATCAGGATGTTGCCTGTGAAGCCGTCGCATATCACGACGTCGGAGATCCCGGCGGGTATATCCTTGCCCTCTGCGTATCCCTGATAGTTCATCTGGCTTTTTTCTATAAGCTCGCGCGCAGCCGCTGTCGTCTCATCTCCCTTTATCGTTTCCTCTCCGTTGCAGAGCAGGCGTACGGAAGGGTTTTCAACGCTGCAGAATATCTTCATGTAAACAGTGCCCATCTGCGCGAACTGCAGAAGATTTATCGGCTTGCAGTGGACTGTGCCGCCCACGTCCATAAGCAGCGTCGAACGGTTAAGAACGGGCAGCAAAGCTCCCAGACCAGGCCTGTCTATGCCCGGGATGCGCCCCAGCAGCAGAACGGCGCCGGCCGCTATCGCGCCCGTGTTGCCGGCCGACACTATGCCGTCCGCTTCCTTTGAGCGTACCATCTCAAAAGCGGTGACAAGGCTCGACTTCTTTTTTCTTCTTATCGAGATCGACGGAGAGTCGCTTCCGGTTATGACTTCGTCGGTATGAACGATATGCAGCCTCGAGCGGACGCCGGCTTCCGCCTTTTCGACAATGGGTTTTATCTTTTCGCTGTCGCCGATAAGAGCTATCGAAAGATCCGGCTTTTTTCGGCAGGCAAGAATCGCGCCCTTGCACGGTTCTTCGGGGGCGTAGTCTCCGCCCATTGCGTCAAGTGCTATCAGCATATTCAGTCCCCCAGTTTCTCGCCGCCGTGGTCTTCGGCGGCAGCTACGACGAAACGCGCCACGAATATTTCTTTTTCCCCTGCGCGCGAATGGACGCTTACGACATATTTATTGTCTTTGTGAGTGCCGACTTTCGAACGCGCGACGATCTTTTCTCCCAGTCTGGACGGACTGCAGTATTTCAGCCGCGCGGCTTCTATCATAACCATCTCGGCGTTGATGGTGGCTATGGCAAGCGACGCCGCCTGCGCGTATATATAATAATCGCCTACGAGATCGGTGGTGCGGAACGCCATGTCGCGTGTAGGAGTGAGAACGGAAAGGGCCCAGTTGTCAGGTTCGAGGCCCATGAGCTCTCCGAATACCTCTTCGGTGCGGAGGGATCTCAGGCGGCTTGTGGCATGTTCCGCCATAAGCCGTGTGCGCTCGCGCAGCTCGGGAATCGCAAGCAGGCCTCTGTCAAGGCGGACGGTGCTCAGGCTTACTCCGAGCGCGGAGGATATTTCCTCGTCGGTCATCATCGGGTTTGTCTCGATAAGCTTCAGTAACTGCCTGTGTCGTTTCTTTCTGCTTTCTGAACGCATAGCGCGACCCTCACGGTTTTATTGATAGCTGGTCGTAACATCAAGAAATAAGATATTATATAAAGCCTTACTTGTCAATACCGAAAGAGAAATATCACGGAATAATGCATGTATGTCTGATAGCTTGATTTTCTGTTTTTAAACTCAATATGAAAAAATGCGGCATAACAAAAGGGGCGGCATTGAAGCCGCCCCCGTATCGTTCATTTTTCTC
>JAFYJW010000036.1 GCA_017537925.1 Synergistes sp.
GATTACCGCACCCCCTGCTGCAATTTGCATATTCTGCAGATGATGATCATACGCTCTCCGGCTTTTGAAAACTTAAATTTCACCTTGTATAGAACGCGGAATTTAGCCCTTCAAAGGGGAATTTCATTTTGCAATTGACCATCACGGAATAATGCATGTATGTCTGATAGCTTGATTTTCTGTTTTTAAACTCAATATGAAAAAATGCGGCATAACAAAAGGGGCGGCATTGAAGCCGCCCCCGTATCGTTCGTTTTTCTCCGGACGGGAGAAATATTTAGTCCGAAGTTTTTTCTTCCGCTATCTTAATGACCTGACGTCCCTTGTAATAGCCACATGCCGGGCATGCGCGGTAGGTCTGGATAGTTTCGCCGCAGTGCTTGCACGTCGTAAGTTCCGGTGCGCTCAGGCTGCCGAGCCAGTGAGCCTTGCGGTTATGCGTGCGCGCGTGGGATACTCTTCTCTTTGGTGTCGCCATCTCATGTTTCCCTCCTTAAATGAAGCCTGGTGTTGTATGATAACCGGCATCTATATGAGCCGGGACATTTCCAACTGGACAATTGTATCACTAATTTTGATTTTTAACAGTACTTTATGCGCCGTCATTCATAAATTTTTTTAAAACTTCGAACCGCGGGTCTTTTACGCTTCCGCTGCATCCGCAGACGCCTTCGTTCAGATCGGCTCCGCACACGGGACACAGGCCGCGGCAGTCGGGCCTGCAGAGCAGGCCGTAAGGAAGAGATGTGATCAGCGTTTCCCATACCATCGGGATAATGCTGATTTCGGATTCCCAGGAATCGACAGGAATTATTTCTTCCTCCTCCGAGTTCTCTTCTTCGCCGGAAGGGGTCTTTTCGCCTGCCTGCTGCGAGAGCACATACCTCAGCGTGCCGTTTACTTTTGCGCGCGCCGTCTTGAGACAGCGGATACAGGGCGTGCTTACCTCCGTATCCGTTTCGACCGTAAGTATGATTCGGTCTTCGGAACGGTATGCTTCAGCAGATACTTGAACATCTGAAAGAAGCGTGTAGAGCTGCCCCCAGTAACTGACCGGCAGGCTGCAGCCGAGCGCGAAAGAGTCGCGGTACGGAGTCCCGTCTTTCGGCACGGCCGCGGGCAGCAGATGCCGCTCCCAGCTCTGCGGCGCTTCTTCCAGATATTCCTTCATTTTCCGCTGTTTCTTATTTTGCTTCGGACGCGCACCTCAGGGTGTCGCGCGCAATTACCATCTCTTCGTCCGTGGGGACGACCATAACGGTCACTCTGGAATCCGGAGTGCTGAAAATGACTTCTTTGCCGCGGCAGTTGTTCTTTTCCGCGTCGATCTTTATTCCCATATACTCCATGTTTTCGCACACGGCTTTGCGGAAGCCTATCCCGTTCTCGCCTATGCCGGCCGTGAATACTATTACGTCCACTCCGCCCATCTCGGCGGCATATGAACCGATGTATTTCTTAACGCCGTTGATAAGTATCTCTTCCGCCAGCTTTGCGCGCGCGTTGCCTTTTTCTGCGGCTTCCTCGACGTCGCGGAGGTCGCTTGATACTCCGGATACGCCGAGCAGCCCGGCTTTCTTATGGACTTCGTCGCTTACCTTCTGGGCCGTGCCGAGCTGTTCCATCAGGAATATCATGACCGACGGGTCAAGGTTGCCGCTGCGGGTGCCCATAAGGATGCCTTCGGCGGTGCCGTAACCGAAGCTCGTGTCTACCGACTTTCCGCCGTCGACTGCCGTTATCGAGCTGCCGTTGCCGAGATGGCAGGTGATTATCTTGAGATCCTTGATATCTTTGCCGAGGATCTCTGCAGCGCGCTTTGCGACGTAGCCGTGGCTCGTGCCGTGGAAGCCGTAGCGGCGGACGCGGTTCTCTTCATAATATTTATAATCGATGCCGTATACGAACGCTTTGGGGGGCATCGTCTGATGGAAGGCCGTATCGAACACAACGACGTTCGGCTTGCCCGGGAGGACTTCCATCGCGGCCTTCAGACCCTGCAGGTTTGCGGGGTTGTGCAGCGGGGCCAGAGGAATGACCTCTTCGATGCCTTTGACTACTTCGGGCGTGACCAGGACCGATTTTGTGAATTTTTCGCCGCCGTGGACGATGCGGTGCCCTGTGGCATAGAGCTCGTTCAGGTTCTTGAGCACTCCGTACTCGGCGTCCACAAGGATGTCAAGGACGTACTTGATGGCTGCGGTGTGGTTGGGGAACGGCACTTCGCGCGTTATCGCGTCCATGCCTGTTTTCGTATGCTTGATGCGCGAACCCTCGATGCCTATGCGCTCAACAAGCCCCTTTGCCATTACCTTTTCGCCGTCCATCTCGATCAGCTGGTACTTCAGTGACGAACTTCCGCAGTTCAGAACAAGAATTTTCATTGGAACAGGATTTCCTCCCTTAGTCTGTATGTGCCGCTCCTTTGTGGTATCCTTATGAACAACAAAGGAGGGCGGATTTTCTATGACATACCCCGTTGCCGGGATAGTTGCGGAATATAACCCGCTTCATTCGGGACATGCAAAGCATATTGCCCAAACAAAAGCCCTCTGCGGAGCGCATGCAACGGTCGCCGTTCTCTCCTCATGCTTCGTCCAGCGCGGCGAGCCTGCGCTGCTCGATAAATGGACAAGAGCAAGAATGGCTGCCGCCTGCGGATGCGACCTTGTACTTGAACTGCCGGCCCTCTTTTCCTCACATAACGCCGGCGTATTCTCAAAAGCCGCTGTCGATATACTTGCGGCCTCCGGCGTTGTCACGCATATATCTTTCGGCGCCGAAGACCCGGAGCGTCTTACGGACAGTATCGTTGATATTCTACTAAATGAGCCTGAGTCTTTCAAGCTGTCGTTGAAAAAATACCTTAAAAGCGGTCTCTCGTTCGTGGAAGCGCGCGCGCGCGCTGCTGACGAGATGCTTCCCGGCTCGGCAGAGCTGCTTGCCGGGAGCAACAATACTCTTGCGTTAGGCTACCTTATGCGGATAAAGGAAAAAGGCTACCGTCTGCGCGCGCTGCCGGTAAAGCGCGAGGGGGCATCTTACAACAGCACGGATATCTCCAGTGGCGCAAGCTCCGCCGCGGTGCGTGCCGCGCTGCGGCGCGGCGATAAAAAAGCGGCGCTTGACGCGCTCCCGCGCGCGTCAGGCGAGATCCTTGAAACCGCCCTGCGGGATGGCAGAGCGTGCGTATCAAGCTCCCTCTACTGGCGTCTGCTCAGAGCGATGCTCATCCGCGCAAGAGCGGAGGATCTTGCGAAGTGTGCCGAGATATCCGAGGGAATGGAAAACCTTATGATCTCAGCGGCAAAAGAAGCTTCTTCATTTGAAGAGTGGACTGATGCATGCGTATCGAAGCGCTATCCGGCGGGGCGCGTCCGGCGTGCCGCGGCTCATGCGCTGCTTTCGGTCGGGCACTGGAGCAACCGTGCGGCCCAGAGGATAGGCCCGCCGTATATCCGTCCTCTTGCGATGAATGCTGAAGGAAGGAAGCTCCTTGCGGAAATGAGAAAGACGTCAGCGCTCCCGATAGTGACTACCTGCGGGCAGGCTGCCTCACTGTCGCGTTATGCGGCTGAGGTGGCGAGAATAGAGCTGCTTGCCTGCGAGCTGTGGGAAGAGACCGTGCCGAACGGCAGCTTCGGCGCCGAACACAAAAGAAAGATAATAATAGAAGGATAGAAAGCTGAGCGCGGACGCCATGCGCCGCGCACGAAAAAATCCGCTACAGATCCTTCGGCGGTATCCTTTCCCTGAGCCTCCTGTATACGCCGGGCGGGACCATCTCGCGCACCGCGCCTCCGAACTGGAAGGCAGCCTTTATCGCGCGGCTTGAAAGATATGAATACCTTGCGTCTGTAGCTATAAAGAACGTCTCTATCTCGGGGGCAAGCTGACGGTTCATCTGAGCCAGCTGGAACTCATATTCGAAATCCGAAAGGGCGCGCAGACCGCGGATTATTATCCTGCTCTGCTGCTGCCGCATGAAATCGACCAAAAGGCCGTTGAAATATTTCACCTTTACGTTCGGCAGGTGCACAAGGGCTTCCCTGGCCATGACCTGACGCTCCTCCTCGCTGAAAGTGGAGCGTTTTTCCGGGTTTACCAGAACAGCCACTATCAGCTCGTCAAACAGAGCCGCAGCCCGTTCCGATATATATATATGGCCGTTCGTTATAGGATCAAATGAGCCCGGATATACCGCTCTGATCATTTTCTTCCCTCCTGTAGAATGTGAGCACGGTGCCGCCGTACGTCCTGTCTTCCCGTACCCATCCGAGAGGCGCTGTATCAGCCGCCTCTTCCTCCGCAGCATGCTCGAATATTATAACGCCGCCGGGCGCAAGCACGCTTGCGTTTCCCGCGATGAGAGCCGGAAACTCTTTGCCCCAGCCCAGCCTGTACGGCGGATCTGCAAATATTATATCGAAGCTTTCGCCTCTTTTTGCAAAGCGCGCCACCGCGCGCCGCACATCCATATGCAGGCATATCAGGTCTTCCGGGGCCTTCGCGGCTATAGCGGCATGCCTTGCGCGGTCGGATTCCACCGATACCACGGGGCCTGCGCCGCGCCCGTATGCGTCGAACGCGATCTGTCCGCTTCCTGAAAAAAGATCCAGAAAGCTTCTTCCGCAAATATTTCCCAGTATGCTGAAAAGGGCCGATCTTACTTTTCCGGCCGTAGGACGCATCTCTTTCACTTTTGCCCGCCGCCTTAGCTGGTATGCCGTTTTTATAGAGTATAATAGCGAAAAGATTTAGTGTACAGTGATGCGGGGGATTTTTATGGAGGGGCGGAGCGGCGCGGTGCAAAAAACGCAGGTAACGCAGAATAAGCATGCCCTGTACGGGTCTATATTGCTTCACGGTCTCAACGATACACACTCGACGACACTGCCGGCTATAATTCCGATGCTCTCGGAGTCCATCTCTCTTACTATGAGCCAGGCCGGCGTCTTGAGCGCGCTTTTCGGCACGATATGCATGCTCCTGCAGCCTGTGACCGGGTATCTGGCGGACATGCTGAAGCGCCCGTGGTTTGCCGTATTCGGTATGCTGATCTCGGCAGCAGGCGCTTCGCTGCTTCCTCTTTCTCCAAATTTCGGTGCTGCTCTGATATGCGTCGGCGTTATGGGCATAGGCACTTCGCTCTTCCATCCTCAGGGCTCCGGACTGTGCGGCGCGGCAGCCGATAAAAACAGGCTTGCCTTTTCCCTGTCGCTCTTTCATGCGTGCGGTACGCTGGGAGGAGCTGTAGGCCCCCTTTATGTCGTATTTATGATCTCGGTGTTTGGCAGGAAGGGATTCCCGCTTGCGGCGATTCCGGCTGCGCTGCTGATCAGTTTTTTCCTTTTTCGCGCGATGGGGAATACCCGGGCAGACCCGGCTGCGGCGGAAAAAGAAACGAAAGAAGCGTCTTTCCTGCACGAACTCTGCTTCATTCTTTCCCGGATCGGCTGGGTGGTCGCAGTCGCTTCTATCCGTGACGCGGTATTCCAGTCGATAAGGGTATTCACTCCGACGCTCTTTGTCCAGAGAGGCGCCTCTATTGCAATGGGCAGCGCCGTTGTTTTGGCTGTCACACTCACCGCGGCGCTTGCTGCTGTCGCCGGAGGAAGGCTGTCGGACAGCATAGGAGAGAAGAAGGTGCTATTCGGTTCCCTGGCTATAGCCCCGCTCTTTCTGATATTCGGCGTCAGCGATCACGGAGTCCTCTCGATAGTCTCGCTTATGGCAGGCTTCGCGTTTCTGCAGTCGACGATGTCGGTCACGATGGCTATAGCTCAGAAGAAATGCACGGGAGCGAGAAGCATGTCAAGCTCTCTTGCAAGCGGCGCATCATGGGGGATCGCCAATCTTCTTGTCACACCGGTCGGTTTCCTGGCGGATCATATAGGGCTGCAGCATGCTCTTGAGATAGTTGCGTTTCTGCCGTGGTGCATAATTCTCTGGGCTCTTTTAAAAACGGCAGCCTCCCGCAGGCAAGGTTCTGCGGTTCAGTGACGCCCGCTGTTGGGAAAAATGATGCTTTTCGGCAAATTCTGTAAATATGAGCCTGTAGACCTATATCATTATCAAAATATTTTTGTATAATTCAAGAACACATGTGGGCAGTATGTCCACGGCTGTGATTTGTATCATGACAATTTAGACCCCAAAACAGCTTGGAATTCCGCGGCGACCCTTGACGGCAGGAAAGCGAGGTGCAGACGACCCCCGGCCAACAGAGGAGAGCGGACTTTTAAGGCGGATGCGAAGTATCGGGCGCGCAGACAGACGTTGCAAGGAAACGATGGATACTTGAACGTAAAGCTGCAGCCCCCCGTATGCGGAGCTTCCGCGTAATACAAAATCCAAAACACAACCAAGGGGGTTGTACAAGTAATGAAGAAATTTATGGCAGTAATGGCAATGGTTGCTGTAGTCGCTTTCGCGGCTCCGGCACTCGCGGCAACAAACCCGTTCATGGATGTCCCGCAGGGACACTGGGCATATGACGCGGTAGGACTTCTCGCGTCACGCGGTATCGTATCCGGCTATCCGGATGGCTCCTTCAAAGGCGCCCAGCCGGCAACCCGTTATGAAGTAGCGTCAGTAGTAGCCCGCGCTCTCGTAGCGATCGACGCTGACAAGGCCAGCAAGCAGGACCTCGAGCTCCTCAAGAAGCTCGTTATGGAGTTCAAAGACGAACTCGACGCTCTCGGCGTTAAAGTCGACAAACTCGACAAGAGAGTAGCAGTCCTTGAAGACGGCATCGGCGGATGGAAGATTCGCGGAACCTTCCGCTTCGACGCGAAGTTCGCTTCGGATACCGACGAAGGTAACTACTACTACAACGAGAACGGCCTGAAGAACGACTTTGAAAAAGAGCGTTTCCGTCTGTTCCTCACAAAGACGATCGACGCCAACACCTACTTCTACGCCCAGTATCGTACCGGCGCTTCCGCGTCCGGCGCTAATGCCCTTCGTGACGGCCGCGGCGACCTCCAGAATATGCGCTGGTCGCACCTCTTCGTAAACACGAAGCTCCCGTACGACATCAACTTCCGCGTTGGACGTTTCGCGGTCGACTTTGAAGGCGACTACGGACTCTATGACGACTGGGATGCGCTCTTCGGCGACTACCGTATCGACGGTTTCCAGCTCAGCAAGAACTGGGGCAACTTCAAGGGTACGTTTATCGTCGGACGTAACGGCGCATTCGATACTCCTGACGGCGTATCAGAGAACATCGCAGGCAACGTTATGAACTACGTCCTCGACCTCAACTACACGGCTGAGAGATGGTTCCTCGGCGGCACCGCCTACTGGTGGAACTATGATGGCGAAGCCAACATTGACGCTGACCTCCGTACCTACGGCATCTACGCCGGCTTCAAGTTCACGCCGGCCATCGCTCTGAAGGGTATCTACTACTGGCAGAATACCGATCAGTTCTGGGGCGACGCAGACGGCAAGGCATGGAAAGCCATCCTCGACGTCAAACAGGAAGCTCTTAAGTTCACCAGCCTGTGGGTTGAGTACTCGCAGCAGGACAACGACTTCGTTGGCGCTTACAACGACCGTTACGCGATCGGCGACGGCACTTACGACTATGTTGGCAGAAACCTGGATTGGGCAGATGCCAACGGCAGGACCAAGTGGTGGTTCGTCAAGGCCGCTCAGCAGTGGAACGAGAAGTGGAGCACGTTCATTCGCTACGCCCATGCTGATTTCGATACAGATTGGCTTGACAACGCGACAGAGTGGGGCCTCGGCATCGGCTATCAGTACACGCCGGCTATCTACTTCGAGCTCGCCTACGACCAGGTCGACCATGGCGACAGCGCGTTTGCTCTTGCTGATCACGGCAAGGATCACGTCCTTCGCTTCCGCACGAACGTCAATTTCTAATCGGCACGTTAACGGCATAAACAGAGACCCGCAAGGGTCTCTGTTTTTTTTCTGGTCTCTCTGCTGCTGTATCTGCAGCGGTCTTTTTCTTTTATTTAAGCTTTTGCTTATAGACCTCGGCTTTAAATCATGCAATAATAACTGATGACGAAAATCGGCGCGGTTTTTTGCGCGCGTTGAAGAATATATAAAATTACAAATACCCCTGACGGGAGGCATTCAATTGAAAAAAACCGCAATACTCATAATAATGCTGATATCCGCTGCGGCGCTGCTCTGCGGCTCCTCTGCCGAGCACGCTTTCGCGGATACTTTTGACCAGGTGCTTCTGCGCTGGACCAAATGGGAAAAGAAAGTCGACAGAGACGGCGGCAGCATTGAGATCAGAGCGACCTACTATTCGGCTGAGTACATAGAAGCGATGATTCAGAAGGAAGCCAAAGATAATCTGTGGACTCAGAGCGAAGCCGACGACTATAAGTATAAATTCCTTTCGACACTCAGGCTGGATGAACTTATACCTATCAATATAAAGTTCATCAATAACGGTCCTACCATGTACCTCGGCCCGTTTGACATAATGGTAAAGATGCGCATAGGCAATAAGACATATAAGCCGTCGGATTATGACCGCCGTTTCAACTTCAAGTTCCAGGGCGAGAAGGAAGGACTTGCATTTTTCCCGCGCTTTGACGAGAAAACGGGCAAGGATCTGCTTAAAGATGTGAAATCAGTGACCCTTGAATTTTCCCCGGCTGTAAGCCCGCTGCTTGAAGGCAGGACTATCAGCTTTGTATGGAATGTCGCCGATGACAACCCTCAGAAGCTCTATGAGGGAAAAGCGGCAAGCCGTCTTGAGACGGACCGCCTTATAAAACGCCTCGAGAAGCTGCGCAAGGATAAAGCGGAAGAAGAAAGCAAGCTTAGTGCCATCAACGGAGAAATAGATACGATACAGAAACGGCTTGATGAGCTGGCAAAACAGTAGGCAGAGTTTGAATACAAAGGCGGGACATGCGGCAGGTCCCGCCTTTCTCTTTTTGTCAGTTAACGTATGCCGCGCCATATATGCCGGGCTTTTGCCGGGTATCTGTCTGTGTGCATATTCCTGCGCTTTTCTATTATAATTATTACGATATAACATCTTCTGCAGAGTATAAGTCTGGTGAGTGAATGTGACATTATCAAAAAAATATCTTTTTGCCGCAGCCGCGCTCTTTTTGATAATCTTCCTGACAGGCTGTTCTGAAGCGGAGACGCTTGCTGATATCCGTGAAGAGATAGCGGCGTATCAGCTTGAACCTCTGACGCGCGCCCGCGCCGTAGCAAATGATCTGCACAGACTGCGCGGCCTTGAAGAGGGGCTGGCGCGGCAGTACGACGTTCCCGTTTCCAGAATATCAGAATATGAGCATGAGCTTGCAGGACTTATGAATGCATATTACAGCATACACTTTATGCAGAAATATCTTGATACCAATGATTCCTTCACGCTCGACGACGCGCGCCTGAATGAGATAGCGTCCGCAAAACCGCCCTATTCTCTGAATTTTTATCTTGACGTCATGGAAGATAGGGAAAACTGTAATTCCATGCTCAAATATTACCAGGAAGGCCTGGATTACGCGCGGGCTGTCCTTGCCGAACTTGCCGAAAAAAAGTACAGTATGGAAAAGGAATACCGTCTCATCAGGGAAAAAAGCACTCTTTCCACGGAACGCAGGCTTAAATATAATTTCGATCTCCTTATAATAAAGGCGAAACTCGAGCGCTCTTACGCGGATAAAACTTTCTATGAAAACTGCAGCAAAGCAGTTCAGATCGAGGTCACCGTGCTCAATGAAAAGATAAGCAAGCTGACCCCGCTTTTAAAGACCATACGCGAGAACCTTTCGTTTGAAAGCGAGGACTTTGAGGCATTTAACGCCGAGGTATATGAAAAGATCGAGGGCCTCAGAAATACCATCAAGACGCTGAACGAAAAATATGACGCGCTTGACCGCGTGCGCAGGAGCCCGAATGGACATGATTCTTTCTCAAAGTACTGGGTGACGACCGAGGAGAAACTCGTAGAGTGCGAGATACTTCTGGCGCTGGACATTATGGAGCTGTGGAACGGAGCATGTTTTGCCTGGCGCGCACTGGAAGATGTGATCACCAAAGACTTTTCAGCAAAAGAGCGCATGCTTATGGCGGCAAAGGCCGAGGAATGCGCAGTCAAATGCGGACAGGATCGCGAGTCTGCGTTAGCTGATCTGCACATGCTGCAGCGGGTCAATGATGAGGTGCTCAAGCGCTTTGGAAAGGACAGTCTTCTGAAAGACCCGGAGGATGTGTCCAGACGCAACGATTTCCGCAGCAATTTAGACAGACGGATAGAGCGATACCTCTCTTACATTGTCACGCTGCGCAGAATGTCCGAACTGTTCGGCGTTCTTGTCGCCGAACTGAAAGGCGTTGAGGCAGAGGAAAGGACCTCCGGCGGATTTGATAACATTGTTCATACCAACATAGAAAGTATTCTCGACACCGAGATATGGAACGTAGACGACAACCCTATAACTGCCGGCAAACTTATCGCGGCTGTGATAACACTGCTTATCGGGCTCTTGATCACGTTGCTTTTCGTACGCATGGCAAAGCGGCGTTATTCCAACGGGGATAAGGTCAGCAAACACGCCTCGAACCTCCTGCAGAATATTATATTCTGTCTTGGCTTTACGATCTCTTTTCTGTTTGCGCTCAAGGTGCTGCGTATATCGCTCACCGCCTTTGCATTTATGGGGGGTGCTGCCGCGATCGCTGTAGGGCTTGGTACGCAAAAGATAATGGGCGACACTCTCGCCGGGATCCTGTTGCTTTTTCAGAAAAAGCTGCGGATAGGGGATGAGGTCATTATAGGCGATAAGCACGGCATCGTATCGGAAATGACGCTGCAGAATACCATCCTTTTGTGCGAACAGTCGCGCAATATGATAATACCGAACAGCAAGGTGCTTGAAAGCCCCATCCTGAACCTGACGCTGAACAATTCGGTCTCACGCAGCGAAGTCAGTGTTTCCATAGCCTACAGCAGCGATATACAGGAAGCGATGTCGCTTATACGTTCGGTGCTCGAAGAAAACCCCGATGTACTGGAAACGCCTCCTTTCAGGGTAATACTTTCGGATTTTGAAGACAGCGCGATAAAATTCACGGCTTTCTTCTTCATTGACCTAAGCAAAATCCTTGAGACGACCGCGCAGGGTTCGGTGCGCCTGGGCATACTCAATTCGTTCCGCGAGCACGGCATAGAGATACCGTTCCCGCAGAGCGAAGTGACGCTGAAGAACGATTCCGATAAACAGCAGCCGGCTCAGCCGCAGGACCGGGCTTAATACAGACTTCCTCAAAAAAGCGCGGCTGCGAGCCGCGCTTTTGCTGTTCGCCGACGGATGCGGTACCGCGTATGACGCTAAAATCTCTCCCTTACAAGCTGTGAGCTTACGTATATATTCATTTCGGTCCTGTCGAGCAGTTCCTGCAGCCCCGTGTCATCCGCCAGCTCGGTCATTACCATTCGTCCGTAAATAGAGCGTATAACGCAGTATTCCGTTACTATAACGTCTGTGACGCCGTACCCTGTGAGCGGGAGGGTGCATTTCCGCACTAATTTGCATTTTCCGTTTTTATCGAAGTGACGCGTCGCGACATAAACCTTTTTTGCGCCGACAGCTATGTCCATAGCACCGCCCATGCCGGGTACGCTGACCTGTGGTATCATCCAGTTCGCGAGGTTCCCCTCCTCATCGACCTGCAGGGCGCCCAGAACGGTCGCGTCCACATGCCCGCCGCGCATAACGGCAAAACTCAGTTCTGAGGATATCAGAGCGCCTCCCGGCAGGACCCTTACCGGAGTCCCGCCGGCGTCGATTATCCGCAGGTCATATTCTTCCTCCGTGGGACCGGCGTTTATCACTCCGTTTTCAGTCTGCAGTATCAGACGCACCCCTTCGGGCAGACAGCGCGGAACAAGCTGCGGGATCCCTATGCCAAGATTTACAAGATCACCGTCGTTTAGGTTGGAAGCTATCTTTTTTGCGATGCGTATTTTTGCTTCTTCTTCGCTAAGTTCTGGAAGCATATTCGCTTTCCCCCCTGATGACGAGAGCGTCAATGAAAATGCCGGGCGTTACGACGTTTTCCGGATCTATGGCGCCTATCGGCAGAACTTCGTCCACTTCAGCAACGACTATATTTGCGGCGGTTGCCATTGTCGGATTAAAATTCCTGTTCGTGCCGCAGTAAATAAGGTTGCCTGCCGCGTCAGCTTTGTATGCGCGGATGAAAGCGACGTCCGCAGTGATTGCAGGCTCAATTATGTAGCGCTTCCCGTTGAGCTCTATGGTCTCTCGTCCTTCTTCGTAAATGGTGTCTATTCCTGCAGGGGAGAGTATGCCTCCGAGTCCCGCTCCACCCGCGCGTATCCTTTCTGCGAAAGTTCCCATCGGTATCAGTTCGATCATGAGCTCTCCGCTTGTGTACAGCTCCTGTGTCTTTCTGTTCAGTCCTATATGGGATGCGATAACGGAGCGGAGACGCCCTTCGGTCACAAGTCTCGCAACGCCGACAGGCCCTTTCACCCTTGTATTGTAGTAGCTCGTATCCACGCAGATAAGATCTATGCCGTGCGCCCCGTTTTCACAGAGCGCCTCTATAAGCGTATATGGCGCGCCGCCGAAGTTGAAGCCTCCGACCATGAGCGAAGATCCCTCCGAAACGAAACCGGCCGCTTCGGCCGCAGTGATGACAGGCTTTATAAACGGTTTTGCCATTTTGATAAAAACCCCTTTTCGAATTACTGCGTTCAGTTTTACAGCGTATATTAAGATTGTCAAGAAGAACTTTCCCCGCAGCTGTGTTATCATGTAAGCCGTAATGAAAGGCGGTCATAATATGGACAGAAATTACCTTTTATCGATGATAAAAGAGCTTGTATCGATACCAAGCGTCACTGAAAGCGCGTCCGAGAGCCTGCCCGGAGAAAAGATATTCGCAAGGCTGTCGAAGCTTGATTATTTCAGGGCTCATCCGGAACATCTGCAGCTGGCAGACACTCCGCTTGAGGGTTCACCGCACAGGCTCAGGTCTCTTACGGCCAGAGTCGACGCAGCAAAAAAAACATGCCGCACAGTGCTTATGATAGGCCACTACGACGTGGTCGGCGTAGAATGCTACGGCGATATTGCAGAGCATGCGTTCAGCGTTGACGAGTTGGGGAAAATATTCAAGGCCGGCGACGATACGATCTACGGCAGAGGCGTGATGGACATGAAGTGCGGGGTCGCGGTAGAAACGGCCTTTATAGAAGAGTTTGCGAAAGACCGGGATCTGTTTGACGTGAATCTCGTTATGGCGCTCGTCGGCGACGAAGAAAACTCGTCGGCCGGGATGCGCGGCGTGCTGCCCCTGCTTTCCGCGATGAAGAAGGAGGACGGGCTTGATTTTCTTGCGGCGATAGATACCGAGCCCGGAGAAGCGGGGCAGTCGGGCGCGGTCGGTCCTATGGTGTTCTTAGGCACTCTCGGCAAGATCATGCCGTCCTTTTATGTCCGCGGACGCGGCGCGCATGTCGGCAACTGCTACGACGGTTTTTCCGCGCTGCTTGCCGCTTCACATCTGGTTTCTGCGGCTGAGGGCGACCCTGCCCTTGCCGACCCTGTCCGCGGCGTCTGCCAGCCGTCCTGGATATGTCTTGATATGAAAGCGATGCACACCGCATACAGCGTGACGGTGCCGGATAAAGCCTATGCGTATTTCAATTGCTTTACCACGAACAACACCCCGGCGCAGATCGTTGACCGGATGAAGGATATCGCGCGTGGAGCTCTTGAGAAAGCCTCAGCTCAGACGGAAGCGTCATACAGGGCACTTCTTCGGATGGGTTACAGCGGCTCCGCATTTTCACCGCAGGCGCCGTCGGTATATACGTTCGGCGAATTATGCGCGCTGGCCCGCGGGCGTCTTGCGGAAAAGTTCGATGCAGAGCTCAGGGAGTTCATCGCGGCGCTTCCTCCCGGAGACATGCGCGAACGCGGCATAAAAATCGTCGATTTCGCGGCCGAACGCAGCGGAGCGGAAGCGCCCTATATCGTCGTCTTCTTCCTGCCGCCGTGGCTCCCTGTGCGCACCGATCTCACAAAAAACGAGCGCGACGCCGCTGTGGTGCGCGCCGCGCGCGAGATAGAGACTGAATGCGCGGGGAAATATGGCCTTGAGATGAAAGAAATAGAATTTTTCGCAGGTCTCTGCGACCTGAGCTATGCAGGAGGCGCCGCCGGCGACGCCGATATTGCGGCTTTTTCAGAGAACATGCCCGGATGGGGGGATATATACAGCATATCGCTTGAGGATATGCAGAGCCTCGGAATGCCTGTCGTCAACCTCGGTCCGAGCGGTGAAGCTCCGCACAGGAAAGAGGAACGGCTCTATCTTTCCTATTCCCTTGACGTCTTTCCGGAGCTCTTGAAGAGCATGATCGCAAAAATTTCCGCAAATTGCCGTTAAAAGAGGCCGTTTCGCAAATATTGTGGTACAATACACGCCATATTGAATCCGATGTATGGAGCAAGGAGAGAAAAACCCGCAAATGTACGATGACGACGTTCGAATACGTCCCGCAAAACCGGAAGAAGCAGAAGATCTGACGGACATAGCATGGCAGTCCAAAGCATATTGGGATTATCCGCCGGAGACGATGGAGCTCTTTCGCGGTCTCCTCACGATAAAACAGGATTTTATCGAAAACAATACGGCATATCTTATAGAAAATGAAGAGACCGAAGAAATATACGGTTTCTATGTGCTGGAAAAAAAAGACGGGCTCTGGTGGCTGGAGCATATCTGGCTGCTGCCTGAAAGAATCGGCACAGGCATGGGCGGCAGGCTCTTTCTCCATGCTTGCGAGATGGCTGAGACCATGGGCGCCCGCGAATTGAATATAATATCCGACCCCAACACCGAAGAGTTTTACCTGCACATGGGCGCGGAAAAGACAGGCGAGTGCGAAACGCCGGAGATGCCGGGGCAGAAAGTACCTGTTCTCAGGATAAAACTGTAATGCTTTACAAATGGCAGGAAAAGGCGCTTGATGCGATCGGGCGGGGAAGTGCGATAGTCTCTGCCCCTACCGGAAGCGGAAAAACATGGGTCGCCTATATATGGTCCGGTCTGATGGACAGAAACGGCGTTCCGCAGATGCCTTCCGGCCGCGTCATATTCACAGCGCCGATCAAGGCTCTTTCCAACGAACGCTACCTTGACCTGAAGGCAAAGGGCTTCGACGTGGGGCTCGAAACGGGCGATTTCAAGAAAAATGCCGGGGCCTCAGTACTTTGCTGCACTCAGGAGATATATACGCTAAAGTACGCCCATATCCCCGGGCAGAGCGTGATAATAGACGAATTCCATTTTATATTCAACGATCCGGAACGCGCCCGCGCGTATATAGACGGACTTCGCCGCACAGACCCTGAAAGCCGCATACTCGTTATGTCCGCCACATTCGGCAGTCCGGAAAAGGTACGCTGCTATCTTGAAGAGATGGCGCTGCGCGATTTTACTCTCTTTGAAACTGATAAGCGCGTTACCAGACTGGTATATCGGCAGCGCGGGCTGCGCTTCTCGCAGGTGCATGACGCGCTTGTCTTTGCTTTTTCAAAAAAAGGCGTGGAATGGCTGGCCTCCCAGATAGCAAAAACGCGCAGGGTGATACCCCGCGCGCACCGCATGAGACTTGCCGAGATGGCACAGATCCTTGAAGTGAGCAAGATTCCCGATACGATGCTGCGCGGCGTCGCGATGTACTTTGGCTCTATGCTTCCCAAAGAAAAGCTGCTCGTCGAAATGGCGTTCCGTGAACGCATCATAGACGTGGTGGCTGGTACCGACGCTCTGTCGCTCGGAGTCAACCTTCCTGCAGAGACGGTCGTTTTCGGGCAGATGGCAAAATTTATCGACGGCCCGCTCACAAAGAACGAATTCATGCAGATGGCGGGGCGCGCCGGGCGTAAAGGCTACTTCGATACGGGATATGTCTCCTATATTCCGCGCAGCAAATGCGAGAACTTCGACTACGACACCGGCATACTTTATCTTGAAACGCTCGATAAGCCGCGCGAAGAAGCTAAAATCAAACTTCTTCCGGCTATAGGGCGGCTTCTGAAAAAAGAAATAACGGTCGAAGATGAGGCCGCCGTTATAGCGGAATGCTCGATGCCCCGAAGGAGCGTGCGGGCAGTCATCAAAGAGGTCAACGGCGCATTGAACGATATCTCGCAGTCGCTGCTGCAGATAAAGGACCAGAAGGAGCGCAGGCGCGTCCGGAAGATACTCGGCGATATATGGAGCGATGAGATGGAAATGAGCTCCAATATCGGCATTGCGCGGCTTTTTGCGGAAGAGGGAGCCCCTGACGCGCTCAAATGCGCAGAAATGCTGAAAAAGACAGAGAGAAACTATCTTCAGGCGCTGCTTAAGGTAAAACGCTTCGCCAACCGCCTGCCCGAAGATTACCGTTTCTCGAACATGGAAGAGATAGACGCCGCCGTAAACAGAATCGACACGTCGGTGTTCGGCTTTGAAGACAAGATCCAGAAGATAAAACTTACCGAAGAAGGACAGGAAGAATAAAACATGGGGCTGTTGCGATAAGCAGGATTTTGCTTTGCGGCAGCTCCTTTTTTATCGATCCATTGAGGTACCTGTGATATGGCTCGCTCACGTCCTTCTGACATGAATTGCGTCTTGCGGCGCATAAATCGATGCAGGCATCATGAATTGCGGCTGTGTCGCATGAATTGCGCCGACGCGCATGGGAAAGCAATTCGATTCATGAAAGCGCAGCAAGAGCCCATGGCGCAGCCAATTCACTCTCGCGAAGCGGCAAATCATTGTATTTGATCAAGATGCGGCGGGCATGCCGCATCTTGCAGTAACTGCCTTTACGTGCTTCAAAAAAAGCGATGCTCAGTCTACTATGAATAATTTCACGCCGCCCGGCGAAAAAGAGCGGTGCCTGTTTTTCTCGTCGTCCTGGGCGACGTAGCCCATGCCGGCGCGCAGCTCCTCTTTGCTTCCGTCTTCAAGCTCCGAGATGACCGAGCCTTCAAGTACAAAAAGCACATGACCGCGTGGGCACCAGTGATTTGCAAGGTAACCGGCGCTGTATTCCACCACTCTTGCGCGCACGTTGCCCTTTTCAAAGGTACGCCATACGGCCTCGCCGCTTTCTCCGGCGTGACGCTCTTCTTTTATTTTATTCCAGTCCACGCACTGATAAGGAACGCCTTCGATCTTCATTGTATACACCTCGCAGTCGGTATATGTTGCATCCGAATTATATCAAACCGCCGAATATTTTCGCTGCGCAATAATTTGGAAGAGTAAACGGGATGCACGCGCATTAGGGTAAATTGGTTGTAATTTGCTTTTATGCGTAAATTTATTTTTAGGTTTTATGCGTAAATTAATTTTTTTCTTGACAAAACTCCAATGTAGGATAAAAATATTAGCCGGGAGCGGCAAAAAATTGATTTGGTGTAAATTTTTTAATGCTCTTGTAACTTTTCGTTCTACACAGTCGGTTTCATTATTTTATTTCGCCGTGCGCACAGCCGGCGTAAGGCCAGGGAGGTAGAGAGGGAATGTCTCTGATCGAAAAACACCCGATTCTGGATTACAAACACGGACGGGAAGTAGCATTCACCTTCGACGGGAAAGAGCTCAAGGGC
>JAFYJW010000037.1 GCA_017537925.1 Synergistes sp.
ATTGCTATCTATGGCAAAGGCGGTATAGGAAAATCGACTACGGCGTCAAATATCGCCGCAGCGTTTGCGGAGCAGGGCATGAAAGTGATGCAGATCGGCTGCGACCCGAAGGCCGACTCGACCGTGAATCTCAGGGGCGGGAAAAAGATTCCCACCGTTCTTGAGCTTATAAAGCAGCGCGGCGCTGCGCTTACACTTGAAGAGCTTGTGACTCCGGGCTATGCCGGCGTGCTCTGTGTCGAAGCTGGAGGACCCGCGCCGGGTCTCGGCTGCGCCGGGCGCGGCATTATAGCCGCTATTGAGAAGCTGAAGGAAAAGAAAGCTTTTGAGATATACAGGCCGGACGCCGTTATATACGACGTACTGGGCGACGTTGTCTGCGGAGGATTTGCGATGCCTATACGCGAAGGCTACGCGGAGAAGGTCTTCGTCGTGACTTCCGGTGAAAATATGGCGATCCACGCGGCGGCCAATATCGCGGAAGCCGTTGCCAATTTCCGCTCGCGCGGATATGCCGCTCTCGGAGGCATAATACTTAACCGCCGCAACGTGCCGCGCGAGGATGAAAAGGTCGCTGAACTTGCGTCCGACGTAGGCGCAAAAATCGTAGGTTCTCTTAATTTCAGCCATGTTGTCCAGCAGGCTGAAGAGCTTTCACGCACCGTTTTGGAGGCTTTCCCGGAGAGCGAAATGGCGGCCGAATACCGGAAGCTTGCGTCAAGCGTGCTTGCAGCCTGCGGTGAATGACATGATAGATCTGCATAACCCCGACTGGAGCGGGGCTTCGGTAAAGATAAAGGACGCTTCATCTTTAGATCCGTTCGAGTACGGTCTTGAATACGGGTCGCCGGCCCGCGGGCTGTGGAATATAGTGCACACCGGGATGCTGCTTCCTGAGAGCCATCAGATATTCGTCTGCGCCCAGGGCTGTCTGCGCGGCGTGGTGCTGACAGCGGCCGAGATGGGGGCCATGGACAGGTTCTCGACAGTGGCTGTATGCGAAAACAACGTTCTTGACGGCGACATGGAAGCGCTGATAATAGACGGCGTAGCCGACGTCATACACAAGCTGCCGAAAAAGCCTAAGGCCGTGCTTGTCTTCACGAGCTGCATCCACCATTTCACGGGCTGCGACCTGAACTATGTATATGCCAGGCTTCGCGAGCGTTTCCCCGATATCTTCTTTACTGACTGCTACATGTATCCGATAATGCGCAAGACCGCAACGCCGCCTGATCCGATGATGCGCAAGCGGCTGTACTCATTCCTGCCGAAAGTCGAAGTGCGGTCGGAAAAAAGCGTAAATATCATAGGGAACAATTACCCCACCGAAAATTCCTCCGACTTCGTGCGCATGCTTCACGGCGCGGACTTTGAGATACGCGACCTGACACGCTGCCGCAGCTGGGAAGAGTATCAGACGATGGGATCAAGCCGTCTTAACATAGCTTATCTGCCGGCCGCGCTTCCCGCCCTGACAGACCTTAAGGAACGCCTCGGCATGGATTATATCTATATTCCGCTTTCATACGACTATGAGGAGATAAGAAAGAATATCAAAGCGCTGTCGGAGTATCTGGATATCAAAGAGATCGACGCCGGGCTTCTCGAGGAAGAGGCGGAGCGTTCTCTTGATATCGCAAAACGCCTTGTCGGAGAGACTCCGATAGAGATCGACTATACCGCAACTTCAAGGCCGCTGGGGCTTGCGGAACTGCTGCTTGCCCATGGCTTCAATGTGCGCAGGGTGTACGCCGACAGCTTTACAGCGGAAGAAAAGCCTGCTTTCGACCGTTTGCGCGGCGCTTTTCCTGAGCTTGAGCTGCGTGCTACAGTGCACCCGAAGATGGGCATACTGCCGCGCGCTGCCGTAAAGCATGACGAAAAAGTCCTGGCGATAGGGCAGAAGGCCGCCTATTCCAGCGACACCCCGTACTTCGTGAATATGCTCGAGTGCGGCGGATACTGGGGATTCGACGGGATAAGCCATATCGCCGAGGATATCTGCGACGCGTTCACTGAGGAAAAAGATACGAAAAAGATAATACAGGTAAAAGGCTGGGGGTGTAACTGCTGAAACAGACATGTGCGATCTTATCGACCTATACCGCTGACGTTTCCGGCGTATGTTCCGCTCTTTACGAAATGGGCGGCATGACGGTGATGCACGATGCATCGGGCTGTAATTCCACCTACAACACGCATGACGAGCCGCGCTGGTACGATATGCCTTCGATGGTGTTCATATCCGCGCTTGCTGAGGTCGACGCGATACTGGGAGACGACGCCAAACTGATCGACGATATCTGCCGTGCCGCGGAAGAACTGCGCCCGCGCTTTATCGCAATAGCCGGCACGCCGATCCCGATGATGATGGGCACCGACTTCGGAGGTGTTGCGCACCTGATAGAGCAGCGCACCGGCATTCCGACGTTCGGCTTTGCGACGAACGGCATGAACTCATACAACAAGGGAGCTACGATGGCGCTTGCCGCAGTTGCGCGCCGCTTCTGCCCGCCCGACTCCGAAGTAAAAAGAGACGCAGCGGCCGGGGATGCGATATCGGTGAACCTGCTTGGCGTTACTCCTCTGGATTTTTCGGTGACGGGGAATGTCGAAGCGATGCAAAAGTCTTTTGCCGACGCCGGTTTTCGCGTGAACAGCTGCTGGGCGATGGGAGACAGCTGGGAGCGCCTTATCTCAGCCGGAAAAGCCGACGTCAACGTTGTCGTTTCATCTTGCGGCATCGGCCTTGCGGAAGTGCTGCGCGAAAAATACCGCATACCGGCCGTGACCGGCATACCTGTCGGAGAGGCTGCGCAGAAGGAGCTCTTTGCGGATATCCGCGCGGCAGCGGAAAGCGGCCGCGATATCGATATCAGCGCCCCGGACGCCGCGGGTGCGTCTTTTGTCGTCATAGGGGAACCGGTGCAGAGCGCGTCCATCGCAAGAGCATTGCGGCGCGATCTCGGCATAGAGAGCGTAAGCGTTATCTCTCCGCTTGATTTCCCCGATGAGGATATGATCTTTGCAAGGCTGAAAAACGCCGGCACCGTTATCGCAGACCCTCTTTACAGACCTGCCGTCCCGGCGGGCTGCCGCTTTATCGAACTGCCGCATGAGGGCTATTCTGGCAGGACGTTCAGGGACCGTATCCCTCTGATAATGGGCGAACACTTTAATGACTGGATGAAAAAGGAGATGTCGTTATGAAAAGGCTGTTTACTCTTATCCTGCTTTTTGCGCTGGTCGTTTTTTCTCTGCCCGCCGAGGCTTCGCGCACGATAACCGATCACGCGGGCGATACGGTGGTACTGCCGGATAAGATAGAGCGCATAGCCGTTGTCGGCATACTGCCGCTGCCTTCTGTGCTGACGGTCTTTCTGGGATCGGCGGAGAAAATAGTCGGTATCCCGCCAGCATCGATGGGGGCCGCAAAAGCCGGGCTGCTCGGCGAGGTATTTCCGGAGATACTGAAAGCCGAGACAAAATATATGTCCGGCCTTGATCTGAATATAGAGGAGCTTATGCGTCTTCGTCCGGACGTCGTATTTTATCTGGCAGGAAGCAAAGAGCTCGGCGCGATGATCAGAAATGCAGGACTGCCGGCCGTTGCCATATCGCCGACAAAATGGAACTACGACGTCATACGCACATACGACGAATGGATAAAGACGCTGAGCCAGATATTCCCGCAGGAAAGCAAAACCGCGCTCGTATCTTCCTACAGCAAAAAGGTATATGCGGACGTACAGAAGAAAGTAAAGGATATCAAGCCGGAAAAGCGCAAAAAAGTACTTTTCCTGTTCCAGTATGACGACAAGCAGATGATCACCTCGGGGCGCAGCTTCTTCGGACAGTACTGGTGCGAAGCTGTGGGCGCGAAAAATGCCGCGGAAGAAGTTCCGGCGGATAACTCAAACGCCGTTATAACAATGGAGCAGGTCTATAAGTGGAACCCGGACGTGATCTTCATCACGAACTTTACCCCGGCGCTTCCTGATGATCTGTACAACAACAGAATAGGCGGCGACAACTGGTCGAATATCACCGCCGTGAAAAACAAAGCGGTCTATAAAATGCCGCTTGGGATGTACCGTTCCTATACGCCGGGGACAGATACTCCGATAACGTTTTTGTGGATGGCCCAGAAAGTGTACCCGGAAATTTTCAAAGATATAAATATCGAAAAGGAAGCGTTCCGTTATTACAAAGAGATATACGGGATCACTCTGACGGAAAAACAGGTAAAGGGCATATTCAATCAGGGACGGGAATCAGCCGCGGGCTTTAAAAAATAACGATGAAGGGAAGATCCGCAGCGGTCCTGCTTCTGGCGGCGCTTATCATTTCTCCCGCCGCGGCTTTGATGGCGGGGCGGTTCCCGCTCTCGGCGCATGAGGTGCTCTCGGCCCTCTATCCGCCGCTCTTCAGCGAACCTGCGCCGCAGATGGTGACAAACATAGTGCTTAATATACGTCTGCCGCGCGTGCTTCTTGCGATGCTCGCAGGCGCCGGTCTCGGCGTTGCGGGAGGGGCTTTTCAGGCGCTCTTCTCAAACCCCCTTGCTACGCCGGACACTCTCGGGGTAGCGACAGGCGCCTCTTTCGGCGCGGCTTTGGGCATCCTACTCGGCCTGCCGTCTGCGGGCGTTCAGCTCTGCGCTCTTGCGTCAGGCCTTTTAGCGGTCGCGATTGTCCTTTTTGTCAGCCGCATACGCGGGTCATCTTCGGTGATAATGATGATTCTTGCAGGCATGGTAACGAGCGCCCTCTTCTCGGCCCTTGTCTCTCTCGTGAAGTTTGCAGCCGACCCTCAGGACGTGCTGCCGGCCGTAACGTTCTGGCTTATGGGCTCTCTTTCGGGCACCACGAGGGAAAGCCTGCTCTTCGGCTCCCCGCTTATAATAGCGGGCACTGCGGTCATCTGGTTTTACCGCTGGCGTCTCAACGCGATGACGCTCTCCGACGACGAGGCACAGTCTTTGGGGGTCGACGTCAAAAAAACGCGATTCTTTGTCGTAGTGGCAGCGGCCGCTATAACCGCTTCGGTGGTCTCGATGTGCGGTCTGATAGGCTGGGTCGGGCTTCTGATACCCCATGCGTCAAGGATGCTCTTCGGCAATGACAACAGGCGCGTGATACCTTCGAGCATCGTCCTGGGCGCCCTTTTCATGCTTGCTATCGATACCGCGGCAAGGAGCGCCACGGCGTCAGAGATACCGTCGTCGATACTGACCGCAATGATCGGAGCGCCTTTTTTCATATTTCTCCTGCGCAGGACAGGGGGCATCAAAGCATGAGCGGCGAGATTGCTGCGGAACGTTCCGCTTCGGATTCCCATCTGCTGGAAGTGCGCGGAGGATGGTTTTATTACGATGAAGGCGCGGATATACTGCGCGATATAAATTTCTGCATCGACGAGCCGGATATCCTGTGCGTGCTTGGCGCAAACGGGGCAGGGAAGACGACTCTGCTGAAGTGCATGCTCGGGCTGCGTAAGTGGAAACGGGGAACGACGTTTTTGAGAGGGCGCGGCATAAAACATATCGCCGCCCGTGATTTCTGGAGTTCGGTCGGCTATGTGCCTCAGGCCAGGCTTTCCTCCTTTGCGTACAGAGTGGATGAAATGGTGCTGCTGGGCAGAAATCCGCATATCAGAGCTGGCGCGATGCCCGGCGAAAAAGATATAAAAGCGGCCAGGGAAGCGATGGAGCTTGCCGGCGTTTCCGCACTGTCGGGCAAGCTATGCAGCCGGATAAGCGGCGGCGAATACCAGCTTGTTCTCATAGCGCGCGCACTTGCCGCTGAGCCGCGCCTTCTTGTGCTTGACGAGCCGGAGTCGAATCTGGATTTTAAAAACCAGAAGAAAGTGCTTTCCACGATATCCTCTCTCTGCAAAGAGCGCGGGCTTGCAGCGATAGTGAATACGCATTACCCGGAGCACGCGATGGATATAGCGCAGAAAGCGCTACTGCTCATGCCGGACAGAAGCTCGGTGTGCGGCAGCGCTTCCTGTGTGCTTAATGAAGAAAACCTGAAGAGAGCGTTTGAGATAGACATACATATACACAGATTCAGGGTCGGCCGGCGTGATTACGCAAGCATCCTTCCGATGGATAAAAATGAATGTGTGCAGACTGAAAGGCTGATGAAAATGGAAACAAGGATAGCGCAGATCGGCATAATAATAGAAGACACGGAGGCGGCTGATAAGATCAATAAACTGCTGCATGAATACAGCAGATTTATTATTGCCCGCATGGGTATGCCGTACCGGGAGCGCAATATCTCGATAATCAGCGTGATAATAGACGCGCCCAACGAGGTCATAAGCGCTCTTTCCGGAAAACTGGGCATGTGTCCGGGCGTCAGCGCCAAAACTGTTTATTCAAAGATCTAAGAGATACGTTTCAATTAAACTCCCTCATTCTGAAAAGAGCGGTGCAGAGCGGTGTCCGGAATCTCAGCCCGAAATGTCCGCTGTTGTGCTGACGCCCGTCTGCGGATATACTAAACGCTATGTTTATGCTTGTGCCGCTTCTGCTTCCTCTATACCTGACTTTCAGGCTGATACTGCCTCTGCCGCTGTCCGCAGCGGCAAAGACTGTGATGTCTGCGCTGCTTTTCGCGGCGGCGCTGAAACAGCAGTTCTTTCTTTATTTCGGAGGAGATTTCTTTTCGCCCGAGCTGCCCGTCTGGGTGATCGTGGCTTACGGCGCGGCCTTCTGCGCGCTTTTTATGATGTTTCTTTTCACGCTCTGCAAGGATATTTTCCTGCTTGCGGCGGCTGTCCTCAGATGTTTTTGCAAAGCAGTGCCTGCGTTTCACACCGGTCCCGGCGCTGCTGCCGTTATAATTGCGCTTTCTTTGATCTGCACGGTTTACGGAGTTTATGAAGCGCAGCGCATGCCGCGCGAGGCCAACGTAAGAATCGCGCTTGACAAGCTCCCCCGGGAATTTGACGGATTTAAAATAGTGCTGCTGAGCGATCTGCATATAAGCGCGTCAAGACGCGCAGATTTCGCGCGCGAAGTGTCTGACGCGGCAAACGCTCTGTCGCCCGACCTGATACTTATAGCAGGCGATTTTATCGACGGCAGAGTTGATATAAGAAGCGGCGACGTGCTTCCGCTTGCTGCGCTTCACGCGCGCTGCGGCGTTTTCGGGGTGCTTGGCAACCACGAGTATTATTTCGGTCCCGCCGAATGGAAGAGCTTTTTTGAGGAGAGACTGGGGATAAAGATTCTGCTCAACGGACATACTGTGGTCAGTCAGAAAGGCGCTGATCTGGTCGTAGCGGGAGTCGCCGACGAAGCGGCGCGCCGCTTCCCGGGGCGCGAACTTCCGGACGTGAAAAAGGCCCTTTCGGGAGTTTCGCAGGATACGTGCGTAATACTGCTCGATCACCAGCCGCGAAAAGCTGTACGAAACGCTGCCGCCGGTGTCTCCCTGCAGCTTTCCGGACACACGCACGGGGGAATGGCGCCTCTTATCTCATCTTTAGTGAAAAAATTCAACGGCGGATTTCTGCGCGGCCTTTACGATGTCGGCGGAATGAAGCTGTACGTATCACCGGGGACCGGGATATGGAACGGATTTCTTGTGCGCATTTTTGATCCTGCCGAGATAACTGTAATTACACTTACGAAAGCAGAAAGCTGACATGCCTGATTTCGGTATATGATAATAAACAGGGGCGCGCTTTTGCAGAAGAAGCGCGCCCCTGACGCTTTATTGCTGTACTGCTGCCGGATGACTATAGTTACGCTTCAGTGCTTCCTTCCCACGTGCCTACGCGGCGCTTTGACGCTTTTTCATCGAACCAGTGCGTCGTCACGGTCTTTGCGCGTGTGAAGAAGTTGTATCCGTCGCGCCCCAGCACGTGCAGATCGCCGAAGAAAGAGTCTTTGTTGCCGGAGAAGGGGAAGTAGGCCGTAGGCACCGGGATGCCTACGTTTACTCCGACCATGCCTCCGTCTGTCTCCATTACGAAGCGGCGCGAGTAGTAGCCGTTCTGCGTGAATATGCAGGAGCCGTTCGCAAACGGGTTGGCGTTCATAATGCCGATGCCTTCGTCGTAGTCCTTTACGCGCTTTACCGTGGTTACGGGGCCGAATATCTCGCAGTCGCCGACGCTCATGCCCGGCTTTACTTTGTCGAGTATCGTAGGTCCTACAAAGAAGCCTTTTTCATAACCCGGAACGCTGATGCCTCGTCCGTCAAGCACGAGCTCCGCGCCTTCGCCTGCGCCGCGCTCTATCCATTCGCAGACCTTGCGCTTGTGCTCTGCGGAAACGACAGGACCCAGCTGTGTTTCTTCCTTATATGCGCATCCGACTTTGAGCGCAAGCGCCTTTTCTCTGAGCATGGCCACGAAGCGGTCTGCTATGCTTTCCTGTACGCAGACGACAGGAAGCGCCATGCATCTCATGCCGGCGCAGCCGTATGTCGAATTGATTATCGCGTTCGTCGCCGCCTCAAGATCTGCGTCTTCCAGAAGCAGCGCGTGGTTCTTTGCTTCACACTGGGACTGTACGCGCTTTCCGTGAGCGGCGGCTCTGGAGTAGACGTCTTTGCCGACTCCGGTGGTCCCTACGAATGTGACCGCCTTTATGCGCGGGTCCGTAAGGAAGATATCCGCTTCTTTGCGGCTGCAGGTAACAAGGTTGACGACGCCCTCCGGGAAACCGCCCTCTTCGTAGAAGAGCTCAAGAATGCGCATCGATGTAAGAGGAGTGTTGCTGTTTGCTTTGAGCACTACAGTATTTCCGCAGGCAATGGCAAGCGGCACCATCCATCCCCACGGTATCATTGCGGGAAAGTTCATCGGGACTATGCCTGCGGTAACGCCGAGCGGCATCCTGTATGTGGACGTATCGTAGCCTGTCGTCACCTGCAGCGCGCAGTCACCCTCTATCAGGGCCGGCATCGCGCAGGCAAGCTCTGTCGGCTCTATCGCTTTCTGCACGTCTCCGCGCGCCTCGTTCAGCGTTTTGCCGAGCTCCTTTGCGCAGAGCACGGAGAGCTCTTCTTTATGGGCAATGAGTACGTCGCGCCATTTGAACATATACTGAACGCGTTTTGCGATAGAAAGGCCCGCCCACTCATAAAATGCCTTCTGAGCCGACGCTATCGCCGCGTCGACTTCCGCCGGTGTGCAGCATGGCACTTCCGCTATGATATCTCCGGTGCTTGAGTCAGTTATCGGCATATACCTGTCTGTTTTTGATTCGATCCATTTGCCGTCGGTGCAGTACTTTTTTCTTTCTATCGCTGCGCTCATGTAAATTCCCCTTTCAAATGATATCTGCCGCGGCATGCCTGCCGGCAGACGAAAAACAGCTGACTGTTTACGTATAGGATAGCATAAACCGGTCGTTAAGGAGCGCCGTGTACCGGTCAGCATATGCCGGCCGGCTATCTTTACGCAAAAAAACAGGAATGAAAGCTGCAGGCCTTCATTCCTGTCTGTTATTCGTCGTTTGATCAATTCCGCTATTTGAGTTGTATCTTTTTTACTTTAAGGTGACGTATGCCGCGCGGAGTCCTCGCTATTGTCTCTTCATCGGCATGCTTGCCCATCAGCGCCTTGCCTACTGGGCTTGCGGCCGAGATCTTTGACTCTTTTATGTCGGCTTCCTCGGTGCCTACCAGCGTGTATGTAAATGTCTGTTTTTTGTCCAGATCTTCTATCGTTACCGTAGTGCCGAGGCTTACGACGCTCGTGTCTATATCTTCAGTTTCGACTATCTTTGCCTGAGAGAGCTGATATTCGAGCTGAAGTATTCTGTTTTCGATCTTTTCCTGTTCTTCTTTTGCGGCATGGTATTCCGCGTTTTCGCTCAGATCTCCGAACGCCCTTGCCTCTTCCAGTTTGGCGGCTATCTCCGAGCGTCCGTCTGTACGAAGCGATACGAGTTCGGACTTGAGTTTTTCGTACCCTTCTCTGGTCATTACAACTTTATCGTCCGTTGATTTTGCCACAATTATCCCACCCATATATATCTCTCTTAAGATTGAGCAAATCTTATCAGAAAACTGAATAAAATACAAACGCAAAATTTGATTTAAGGCAATTGCGGCAATGTGCATGGAATATTATGAAAAATAAAATAGATGTAAAGCCGCAGGTAATTTTATAGCCCAAATCCGGAAGTCATGGTATCATGATACTGGGGGGAGTTGTGTTTATGACAGATCCCGAAGAGAATATAAATACAGGTCAGCGCAGGATGCGAAAGAAAAAATCCGACCTTTTCATATGCCCTCTCGGAGGAATGGGTGAGATAGGGAAGAATCTCACTGTTATCGGGTACGGGGAAGATTTTATCGTTGTAGACTGCGGGCTGAAATTCCCTGAAGAAGATATGCTGGGGATAGATTTTGTTATCCCGGACGCCTCTTTCCTTGTCGAAAACAGATCAAAGATACGCGGAATATTTATCACACACGGACACGAAGACCATATCGGCGCGCTGCCTTTTATACTGCCGCGTCTTGACGTGCCCGTGTACTGCTCGCGCCTTGCCGGCGGGCTGATAGACAATAAAATGCATGACGCAGGCAGCGGTCATCGTACTGATTATCGCTACATAGAGGCCGGAGACAGAGTGTCTGCCGGCTGCTTTGACGTGGAATTTATCCGTATGTGTCATTCAATTCCGGACGCTTTTGCAATAGCGGTCCGCACACCGGCCGGGACTGTGGTGCACAGCGGGGATTTCAAGTTTGACCCCACGCCTGTCGACGGGAACCGTGCGGACTACAGCGCTCTTGCCCGTCTGGGCGACGAAGGGGTGCTGCTGCTGCTCTCAGACTCCACGAATGTCGAAAGGCACGGGGCTACGCCGTCTGAAAAAGTAATAGGGCAGACCTTTGAGAGGCTTTTCCGCCTTTATAAGGACCGCAGGATAGTTGTAGCAACATTTGCCAGCAATCTGAACAGGACGAGGATGATACTGTCGACAGCCCTTCGCTTCAACAGAAGGGTGCTGCCTGTCGGGCGCAGCATGGTCGCCAACATTGAGCTTGCCTCTGATCTCGGCATTCTTGAGATTCCAGACGGGCTCATCCTTTCTCCGCAGGAGGCGGAGAACCTGCCCGACAACCGCGTCGTCATCCTTACCACAGGAAGCCAGGGAGAACCTTTCTCCGGGCTTGTTATGATGAGCCGCGGCAGTCACAGGCAGATAAAGCTCGGGCCGAAGGATCTTGTCGTCATATCCGCGACGCCTATCCCTGGAAATGAAAAACTCGTCAGCCAGACGGTCAACCGGCTTTTTGCCTGCGGAGCCGAGGTCATCTATGAAGGGGACGAAAAGATACACGTTTCCGGCCATGCGTCCCGCGACGAACTGATGCTGATGCTGAGCCTTACGCGGCCAAAATTTTTTGTGCCGTGCCACGGCGAATACCGTCACCTTGTGCGTCACGCGCAGCTTGCGAAGGAGATGGGAGTCAGCCCTAAAAACATTTTTATTCTTCAGAACGGCGACATCCTGAAATTCAGCGGTTCTTCCAAAGCCGAAATATCGGGGCACGCGCCCGCTGACGCCGTGCTGATCGACGGCTTTGTGCTGGGTGAATTCGAAGGCAGTATTCTGAGGGAGAGGAGGGAAATGGCCGAGAACGGCGTCGTTGTGGTCTCTTTAGTTCTGGACGGCAATATGCGTCCTGCCGCTCCGGTACAGATACAGACGCGCGGCAGCGTCTATTCTTCGGAAGACCTTGAGACCTTCCGTGAGATCGAAACGGCTGTCATGACGGCGCTTGAGCAGTTCTCGCGGATGCCCGGCGCACGGAAAGAAACGCTGCCGACGGAGATCAGAAAGAGGATTCGGGAGAGATTTGATTTGAGCCCGCGCTGCTATCCGGCGATAATCCCTCTTATTGCATATATTTGAGATTGTTTTTGTGTATGCGGTCCTATGGCTGCCGCATGTGTACTTTGAGGAGAGATATTTTATGTCAATAAGCGATCTGCTTCAGGTCCTGGCGGGTGTAGGGGTACTTATTTACGGAATCATAATTATGGGAGATTCCCTGCAGATAATAGCAGGAGACCGTATGCGCAAGCTTATAGGCTCGCTTACCGCCACGCCGCTCAAAGGCCTTATGGTCGGCACCGCAGTGACGTCTATCCTGCAGAGCAGCGGCGCTACGACGATCATGGTGGTCAGCTTTGTCGATATAGGCTTCATGAATCTGACTCAGGCCATAGGGGTCATCCTGGGCGCCAATATCGGAACGACCATTACAGGACAGCTGATAGCATTTGACATCACAAACGTCGCTCATATATGCGCTCTTTTGGGCGCAGGCATCTGCATACTGGCCCACGAAAAGAGGACAAAGCGGATAGGTGCCTGCATAGTGGGCTTTTCGCTGTTGTTTATAGGCATGGAGATGATGAAAGGACCGCTCTCGTTTTTTAAAGAACGCCCCGACATTATCGCGGCATTCAGCAATCACCCTGCCATCGCTTTTATAGCGGGACTTGTGCTGACGCTAATCGTCCAGTCCAGTTCTGCCACTGTAGGGCTCACGATGGCAGTGGCGGCGCAGGGCATCATACCTTTGCAGACGGCGATAATAATCATACTGGGAGACAATATTGGATCAACGATAGCGGCGGTGCTTGCCTCTTTAGGCGCAAACAGGGCCGCGAAGCAGGCGGCAGCGTCCCACGTAATGATAAAGGTGCTGGGCACCGTGGTCATTCTGCTTATCCTGCCGTTTTATACTAAGCTGATAGGAATGACCGCAACAACGATCTCCAGACAGGTGGCAAACGCCCATACTATTTTCAACATCATAACGGCGCTGCTTTTCCTGCCTTTTGTATCCCAGTATGCTGCTTTTATAAAAAAGATAATTCCCGATAATGAAACTGTGCGGCCGGTCGGTCCGATATATCTGAATCCTGCGCTTATTTCTGTTTCGAGCGCGGCGGCTATCGACGCCGTGCGCAAAGAGATGATACGTCTGTCGGCGACCGCGCGCCGGATGATAGAGGACTGCCGCAGGCTGCTTGTAGAGAACGACGCAAAGCTTGCGGATGAGATCATGCGCACCGAAGCGGAGGTCAATGATATCACTCACGATATAGTCCAGTATGCCGCGCATGTAGGGCAGTCGAGGCTGTCTACCGGCATGTCGACGCTGCTCAACCTCTCCACCAACGCTGTGAGCGATGCGGAGCGCATCGGCGACCACGCCGAAAACATTGTGGAAATGTACCAATACCTTCACGATCATCACCTTTCCCTTTCTCCCAAGGCGCTTGAAGAAGGGAACGAGATGTTCCTGCTTGTCCTGAAGACGCTTGACAAAAGTATCCAGGCTCTTGACGAAGAGAACCCGGAAGCTGCCGAGGAAGCTATAGAACTTGAACAGAAAATAGACGATACGGAAAAGGCATTGAGGGCACAGCATATCGAACGCCTGAACAACGGGCTGTGCATACCGGGGGCGGGAGTGGTGTTTATCGATATACTCAGCAACCTTGAAAGAGTCGGTGACCACGCCACTAACCTTGCCCAAATGGTTTTGGAAGTTAAGAAGCTTCATAAATAAAAAAGGCCTTGCCCGCCGAAAATACAAAGAGGTTGAGATATGGATCTGAAAGTGGTTTTGCTCGGAATCATTCAGGGATTGACGGAGTTTTTGCCTGTAAGCAGCTCTGGGCATCTTGCGCTGGCCAGGATATTTCTGGGGATGGAGCTTCCTCCGCTGAATTATGACCTTATCCTGCATGTTGCTACCGTGCTTGCAACATTGGTCTTTTTTGCTCCGGACATTTTGGAGCTTCTGGCAGAGTGGTTTTCAGGTTTTTTCAGCTCAGGCGGCAGAAAGAGGGCCGGATGGCGCATAGGCTGGGCCGTGATAGCAGGTACCGTGATAACGGCGGCTATAGGACTGTTTTTAAAGAAATACGCCGAAGAAGCGTCTATGAATTCGCTTGCCGTAGCTGCAGGCCTGATCGTTACCGCCGCAGTCCTCTTTCTTTCAAGAAAAATGGGTAACGGCTGCGGACACGTTACACTCACGGATGGACTTTATGCAGGGATAGCCCAGGGGCTTGCGGTATTCCCCGGAGTATCGCGTTCGGGTCTGACGATAATGGCAGGACTTGCTGCAGGACTCTCCAAAGAAGAGGCTTTCCGCTTCTCCTTTCTTTTATCTGTTCCTGCAATACTTGGAGCGGCTGCGATGCAGGCGCTTGAGATCGGAGGCTGGCACGAGTTTGTTTCTACTCTGCCTCCCGGATGGTATATCGGCGCCCTCTGCGCATTCGTGTCGGGGCTTTTATCGCTGTTTGTACTGAAGAGACTTGTGATAGCGTCGAAATGGTGGCTCTTTGGGGTATATTGTCTTACTGTGGGGATGCTTGCCGCCGGAGCAACCTATTTAGGAGCGTGGTAATGCTGCGGCCGTTGAAGGATATCTTATCAGGCTCAAGCCGCTGCAGCGTTTCATTGCGCCCGGAACGGGTGACAATGATCGGTCTGTCTGCACGGATTCTTCCGCCGGAGCCGTTTTGCCTGCGCTGCGTCAGGAGCTGTGACGGCAGATGAAGCACGCGCTGATACTTGCTTCGATGAGCCCGAGGAGAAAAGAGCTTATGTCGCGGATATGCTCCTCCTTTGAGGTCGTGCCTTCGCGCATAACCGAAAGAGATGCCGGGGATCTGACTCCCTCAGAATATGTGAGATCGCTGGCGGATGAAAAAGCATCCGAAGTTGCCGGACGCTTTCCGAACTGCTGGGTCGTAGGGGCCGATACGGCCGTCGCGGTCTGCGGCAGGATATTGGGGAAGCCGAAGGACGACGCGGAGGCCGCGGATATGCTCAGGATGCTGTCGGGACGGGCGCATTCGGTATTCACCGGAGTCGCGCTGATAGCGCCGGACGGCAGAAAAACGGTATGCTGCGAAGAAACGCGCGTTTTCTTCCGCACTCTTACCGAAGCGGATATAAATGCCTACGTTTTGCTCGGGGAGTGCGGCGACAAGGCGGGAGCATATGCGATACAGGGCGCCGGGGCCCTGCTTGCTGAGCGTATCGAAGGCTGTTATTTCAATGTCGTGGGGCTGCCTCTTGCGCGGCTTTCTGCAATGTTTGAGGAGATGGGCGTCTCTCTTGCTGCCCAGTGGAGGGAGAGAATATGAAGATAAACAAAAGGATACTTTTTATCACCGCTTTTATCGCAGCTTTTTTGCTTGCGGCAGCGGGGCTGATGCCGAGGATATCGGCCGAAAAAACCAATAAAAGCGTGGCTTTCACTGCCGAATATAAAGAGATAGCCTCGCTTGCATATCAGAATAACAAAGAGCTGTCGGATATATGGCATACGCTCAGCGGTTTGGGACTGCTCGGCGCAGCTGTCCCCGAATATACCGGAGACGAGCTTGCCGTCTATAATCCCGTTCCGGTAAGCTTCGGTTCGGCTTCTCTTCTTTCGCCGAAGGCTTCAGAAAAAGGCTTCAACAGAGCGGTGCTTCGCTTCCGGTCCGATTTCGTTTACGCGGATATTCTGTGGAAATATCTTAGCATAAAACTGCCCACATCGAATATTATAACGGAAGGGCAATATAAAGTGGTCATACTGCCGGGGTCGGTGGATGAATTCAAGTTTTCGGCCATTGTCCCTGATTTCGCTGCCCTTGAATTTGCGCGCGCAAACAACATCACGGTCATCTTCCGTCCCGCTCCCTGTACGCCGGCTTCAGGCCGGAATATAGCCGACGCCTTTGAGTTTCTTGCAGATAAATACCCCAACATCAGAAATATAACGCCGGCCGGTCTGGTTGCTCCGGGATATCCGGACGTGAAGCCGCTTGCTTCCGTTTTGAAGGCCCGTGAGATCACGGTCTCTCTGGTCGAATTTGTGAAACAGATCGGCGTGCCTGCGCTTGCCAGGAACGCGGCGCCGTATGTGATTCCGATGCACAGCCTTACACGTGACGAGATCATTTCCCGCAATCTGAGCCGCCGCACGATAGCGGACAGGTTTATCAGGGCGGTGCATGAACGCTCGATAAGGCTGATCATGGTACACCCTTATGATCTGCAGTCGGGCGGACGCCTTGAAGTTTTTGCGGAGGATCTTTCCGTTTACAAAAAAGCGCTTGAAGCCCGCGGTTACAGGCTGGAATGGCCGACGGCCTCACCGCGCCGCGCGTCTTCGCCGACCGGCGCTCTGGCATGCGGCATAGTATTTATTTTTTCGTTATGGTTTTATTTCATGCGGATCAGCGCGTCGGAAAAAGAGGGAATCTCTCTGCTTTTTGCCGCGGGACTTTTTGCGGTCTCTCTTCTTGCGGGAGGCTCCATGTATAAAGTACCGGCGCTTGCAAGATTGCTGGGCGGTTTCTGCGGGGCCTTTGTCGCGGCGGAAGCCGCGCTTACGGCTTTGGAATATTATAAAAAGAACTTCATTTTCTCTTCTATAGCGGCCCTTTTCATAGTTCTGACAGGCGGGCTTGCGATAGCCTCCTTCTATGGGACTTCCGAAGCGGCGTTGCGTCTTACTCCTTTTTCCGGGGTAAAGCTGACGCTGCTGCTGCCGCCTCTTATGGTGCTTTTCCACGATCTGGTGAGGCGTGTGCACCCGGAGAGCATAGGCGAGATAATAGCGCGCCCCGCGCTCTGGGGGGAACTCGTACTGATCGGCGCGGTGATGCTTGCCCTTCTTGTAATGGCAGTACGCAGCGACAATGTTTCGAACGTCCCGGTGCTTGAAGTGGCCTTCAGGGACTTCATGGAGCGCCTTCTTGCCGTGCGTCCGAGGACGAAGGAATTCCTTATCGGTTATCCCGCGCTCGTGCTTTACTGGTATCTCGTGCGCTGGAATTATATCCCGCGCTGCCGTGAGGCTGTCAGGCTTGCGGCTTCGCTTGCTTTCTGCTCCGCGGTCAATACCTTCTGTCATTTCCATACTCTTCTCAGGCTGAGCGTGATTCGTGTTCTCAACGGATGGTGGCTTGGCATGGCGGCAGGAGTGGTGCTTGCCGCACTGCTTCATTTCGTGCTTATCCCGCTTTTCCGCAGCGCATATTCGTATCTGGGCAGCAGGCATTGAAAAAAGTCTTTGACGTACTGCTTACAGGATATTACGGCTTTGGGAATTTCGGAGACGAACTGCTTGCCGAAGCTTCAAAGGAAATCCTTGTCAGATGCGGGACGGATCCTGACAGGATCGCGCTGCTCTCGGCCGACCCGGCTGAAAGTGAAAGAAAATTCGGCGTAAAAGCATTTGACCGCTGGAAGCTCTCAGAGGTGATAAAGGCCTGCAGACAGAGCAGAATCCTTCTGCTTGGCGGCGGCGGGCTTTTTCAGGATTCGACGAGCCTTCGCTCGTGCGTATATTATTGGGCGGTCATTCTTATAGCCAGGATCTGCGGCATGACGGTATTCGCCGCCGGGCAGTCCGTGGGTCCGCTCCGCAGCCGGCTCGCTTTTATCATCACAAGACACGCGCTTTCGCTCTGCTCGAAGATATCTGTCCGCGACGAGCCTTCGATGAAGCTTATCGAAAAGCTCGGCCTGAAAGCCGAAATGACTCCCGACCTTGCTCTTGCCGCAGTGATTCCTGCTTTAAGCGCATCAGGGTGCCCGACGGTCCTGTTTAACGCGCGCCCTCATTATGCTGCCCTTGCTGAGGACGCTGCAAGGAAATGCCGGGAATATGCTGAAAAAGAGGGCTGTCTGATAACCGGCGTCGCCCTTGCGGACGAAGACGCGGCAGAGATGAAACGTCTTGAAGCTGAGGGCCATATAAAATTCCGGGAGATCTTTACGCTGCGCTCTCTTGAAGATTTTGCGGCGGAAGCAGCATCCGCATATGCCGCCGTCGGCATGCGTCTTCATTTTGTAGAGATGTGTCTGCTTTTTTCCCTGCCTGTGGCCGCCTGTGCATATGATCCTAAAGTATCCGGCCTCTGTTTGCGGTATAATATAATGATGTTAAATGAAAAACCCGGGATAGGTACGCTCTGTTCGCGGAGCCTGCCCGTGGGAACGCAGGAAGAGATTCTGGAAAAGTTTCGGGCGGCGTTGTCTGATATTGCTGGTAAAGCTGATGGACGAAGGTAAACTGGAAAAACTAAATAACATATCAGCGGAAATACGCAAAGATATCCTGCGTATGGCAGGCGTGGCGCGCTCCGGCCCTTTGAGGGCCTCGCTTTCGACGGCTAACCTGCTCGTATACCTGTATTGGGAAGAGATGCTTTTTGTCCCTGACGAACCGCTCAGAGAAGACAGGGATCGCTTTATGACCGATATACCGGAGGCAGTTCCCGCGCTTTACGCGGTTCTTGCGCGCAGGGGCTTCTTCGAGAGGGAGCATCTTTGGCATTACAAACGTCTGGGCGCAGCGCTGCAGGCGCTGCCGGATTTCAGGCGCGTGCCGGGAGTGGATGCGCCCTGCGCGGCGGTGCGTCCGCAGATCGCGATGGCGGGAGTTTTGGCGCGCGAGCTGTTTTACGAAAAAAATTCTTCAAGGGTGATATTCCTGACGGAAGAGAAGAATCTTTTATGCGATGAATTTGCCGAAGATCTGAAGAGATCTGCCGGGAAGTACACTCCCAACCTGCTTGCGGCCGTTCTGCAGAACAGTTCGGCTGATGCCGGGAAAAATGTTCTTCAGGAGACGCTCGTTTCTTTGGGCTGGGATGTCCGCAGCGCGGCTTTCAGTGATTTTGCGTCTCTTGAAGATGCGTTTGTTTCGTTTGATTTTAACTCCGGAGCGCCTAAGGCTCTTATCGCGCTTCAGCCTGACAGCGCTTCGGTCAGGAGGAACGGCGCGCTCTCATCGGATTCTCTGAGTATGGATGAGCTTGACATGGCCCTTGAAGAACTGGAGGAGAAGACAATTGAAGTGTGACATTTTTCCGTCCGCATGGTCCGCGTTCTGTTCTGCAGTTTCAGAACGCACGGCTGCAGGGACGGACTTCCTGTTCGTCGCTGAAGAAGAAACAGCGGAGAAAGAGCTAAAAAACATTCTGCCCGTATCTGCCGAAAACGTCTTCTCATCGGTGGAAAGCGCTGTAATGAGCGCCGCGGGTTTTGCCATCGCGGGGAAGACGCCGTGGCTGATCGGGCGTGCTTCCGATATCGCGGGACGCGGATATGCGCATATACGTGAAGTTATAGCGCAGACCGGTCTGCCTGTGCGCATTGTCGCTTTTGACGGGGGAATCTCCTGCCGGCATGAAGGGGCTTCGGTCCAGATGCTTGAAGATACGGCCCTTATGAGAGCGATGCCGCGCATGAACGTGCTTGTGCCGTCGGATATGCGGACAGTGGCGGATATAATTGAAAAGAGCGCCGGTATAACGTCGCCTTTTTACATGCGGCTCGACAGTTCGGCGATTCCGGCAAAATACAGCGATTCTTCGGAACCCTTCCATCCCGGCGGCGCGAGAATCGTGCGTGAAGGCAGCTGTGTGACGATATGTACATGCGGCGCGATGCTGGGACGTGCTCTCAGAGCTGCGGAGAAGCTTGAGATACAGAACATAAGCGCGGAAGTTATAGACTGTTACAGCATAAAACCGTTCGCGGAGAATGTTCTTCTTTCTTCGGTGAGAAGGACCGGCTGCTGCGTCGCCGCTTCCGAGGAGAGCGCAAGCGGCGGGCTTTTCGCCGCGGTTGCCGAATGTCTCGGACGGACCTATCCTGTCCCGCTGAGAAGCGTATCTGTTGGCGACTGTTTCGTAAACAGCGGCGCTTATGACGAACTGTGTGAATATTACGGACTCACGTCAAAAGAGATTGTAGATGCGGCAGCCCAGGTCTGGGCGCTGCGCAGGAGGTAGCCTGAAATGGATACACAGCAGTATATACAGTTTTCCGGCGTGTCAAAAGTCTTTCCGCCGGATATCAATGCATTAGAGAATATTTATCTTAACGTCAGCAAAGGGGAGTTCGTCTATCTCATCGGCGAGACCGGCTCGGGCAAGACGACGCTTATGCGCTGTCTTTCCAGGGAAGTCCTGCCGACGCGCGGAACTATCAGCGTCGGCGGCCGCGTGCTGCGCAAGATGGGGCGTTTTGAGCTTGCTCTCTTTCGCCGCGATATAGGAGTTGTCTTTCAGGATTTTGCCCTTCTGCCCAATCTTACAGCTTTTGAGAACGTTGCCTTTGTTCTGGAGATCATGGGCATGCCCAGGAGGGAGATAGAAGCTCGGGTCATGGACGTCCTCAAAACAATGGGCATATGGCGGCGCCGCATGCTTTATCCTCAGCAGCTCTCCGGCGGCGAACAGCAGCGCCTTGCGATAGCGCGGGCTGTGGTCAACGAACCGTCTCTTCTGCTTGCCGACGAACCTACCGGCAATCTTGACAATCATACGGCTGACGAAATAATGCAGCTGCTTCTTGATATAAACGCTGCAGGCACGACCGTTATCATGGCTACGCACAATCAGTACCTTGTGGACTGCTATAAACATCGTGTCGTTGAATTGTGGCGCGGGCGCATAGTCCGCGACGATCCCGAAGGAGGTTACGAGGGCAATGTCGAGAATTAAATACGTTTTCAGAGACGCCTGGCGTCTTGTATGGCGCCATTTCGGGATGAGCCTGCTGACGGTATTCACTGCGATGACGGTATTCTTTGTGGTTGGCGCTACAATGCTTTTCATTCTCAATATACAGAACATAGTAAGGGCGATGGAGGGGCAGCTTTCGATCAACGCCTACGTCAAGCCCGGCACAGACCTCAACGCCTTCGCCGAGAGCGTCAAAAAAATGGAGAATGTAAGCGAAGTAACGATAATAACCAAGGAAACGGCTCTCGAACGTCTGCGCGCAAGGCTCGGAAACCAGGCAAACGCGGTCACTCTGCTTGGAGAAAACCCGCTGCCTTCCTCGCTTGAGGTCAAGGTCGGGAGCGCCGCAGACGTATCGGATATGGCGCGCATGCTTGTAGCCATGCCTGAGGTCGAGGATATCGTGTACGCAGGTCATGTGGCACAGAAACTCTCTCGCCTGGCTGCCTTTGTCAGGCGTTTTTCCATCGTCATGCTGATCATCGCCGTGACCGCTTCCGCAGTCGTGCTCTTCAATACGATAAGGGTATCGGTTTATTCGAGGGCCGAGGAGATCTCCGTGATGCTGAAGGTCGGCGCGACTTCCACATACGTCGCGTTCCCGTTCGTTATACAGGGGTTCATACTGGGACTGTCGGGCGCACTTTTTGCTTCAGCCGCGGTCGGTTATTCATATTTCCGTGCGGTCGCCTGTCTTAAGGATATGCTGCCTTTTCTTTCGTACATAGAATCATACCGCTATCTCGGAAAGCTGAGTCTTGTGCTGATACTTTGCGGTACCGTCATGAGCCTTATCGCAAGCCTTGTAGCGGTCGAAAAATTTATCAGAAAAGCGGGCAAACCGCTGTAGCCGTGCTGATATGATGTTCTTTTCCAAAAAGAAACATTTGCTTTTCATATGCATCTGCACAGCCGCTATGTTCGTACTGCCGGCTGCGCCTGCGTCTGCCGCAAAGACGGCGGCCCAGATAGAGAATGAGCTCAAACAGCAGGAGCAGGCCTATAAAAAAATACAGAACCAGATGTCCAAAGTAAATAAAAACATAGAGGACAAGCAGCGGCAGGAGAAAAACGTGACGCAGCAGATAGGCCTGCTGAGCCAGAAGATATCGCTTACCCAGCAGAAGGCCAACGTGGTCTCTTCAAAGATAGACAAGCTGCAGAGCAATATTTTCACGCTTGCAAACAACATAGAAAAGGCAAACAAGGATATAAGTTCGGCTCAGGCTGTCCTGAAAAAGCGCCTGATAGATATATACAAATACGGCGGGGTCGCGGAGTTCAACCTTCTGCTTTCGTCGCGCGGCGCGGAAGATGCGCTTGCCAACACCTACCTGCTGAGCAAAATAGCCGAGCAGGATAAGAAACTGATCAACGACCTCACAGAGAAAAAGCGCCGCCTCACGATGACTCAGGCGGAGCTTAGAAAAGAGCAGAACAAGCTCAAAGGCGAGAAGGACGATCTGCATAAGCAGAACAGGGAGCTTAAAAGCGCATCCGACGAGCGCAACGCGCTGCTTGCAAAAGTACGCAAAGACAAAGCTCTTTTCATAGCTCAGCAGCAGGAGCTTATGAAAGCCTCAAATGAGATGCAGGCCGCCATCAAAAAACTGCTTGCCGAAAAGCAGCGCATCCGCGATGAAGAGCGCAAAAAGAAAGGCACGCCGTCGCTTCCGACGACAGTATACTATAAGGGCGGCCGCCTTATGTGGCCCGTGCAGGGTACCATCAACAGCTCGTTCGGGACGCGCACACATCCTGTCTTTAAAACCAAGGTGACGCACACCGGTATAGACATAGGCGCTCCAAAGGGAACTCCGGTAGGAGCCGCCGAAGCCGGAGAAGTTCTTTATACCGGCTGGATGCGCGGATACGGCCAGGTCGTCATAATAGACCACGGCAGCAATCTGACTACGGTCTATGCGCATCTCTCAAAGATAGAAACGCAGGAGAACGCAAGAGTGAAGCGCGGCGGGGTAATAGGGCGCGTCGGTTCGACCGGGATAACGACGGGGAACCATCTGCACTTTGAAGTCCGCGTCAACGGAAATGCAATTAATCCGATGAATTATCTCAGATAGAAGAAAAAACCTGAAAGGAAAGTGACTTATTTGAAATCCAAATTTTTATGCTTCGCTGCCGGCGCCGTTGCGGGCGCAATTATCTGCGCGGGAGCGGGGACTCTTTCACAGGCTGTGGGAGCAGACTGGGAAAAAAGCCTTCCTTTCACGCCTCAGCAGCTCGCGATAATAAAGCAGGTCAAGTTAGCGCTTTCCACCTATCAGGTAGACGGCGATAAAAAAGGCAAGGTCGATGATCAGAAGATGTATTACGGCGCCTTGAAGGGGCTCGTGGCGTCTTTGGAAGATCCCTACACAAGGTTTGTCGACCCGAAAGACCTTGAAGAGGAAAATGTCGAGATGGAGGGCGAGTACGGGGGACTTGGCATATATATCGCCTCCCGCGACGGCCGGACCACAGTCATTGCGCCGATTGAAGACACGCCTGCCGACCGCGCCGGCGTAAAACCGCTTGATGAGATAGTCAAGGTCGACGATAAGAACGTCTGGGGCATGGATAGCGACGAGATAGTAAAGCTGCTGCGCGGACCGGCGGGAAAGCCTGTGACTCTGCAGATACGGCGCAAGAATGTGGACAAACTTATCCCGGTCAGAATAGTGCGTGAGATAATAAAGATCAAGACAGTCCGCAGTGAAATGCTGAACGACCGCATCGCGTATATAAAGCTCAACCATTTCAACCTCAAAAGCGACGGAGAGGTGCGCGCCGCTCTTGAGACCGCTATGAAGAAAAAAGCAAGGGGCGTTATCATGGACCTTCGCAATAACCCGGGCGGGCTGCTTGACGTATGCGTCGACGTCACGTCGCAGTTCATACCCGAGGGAGTGGTCGTCGGGATGAAGGGGCGCTTTGAAAAGGCCAACGAAACACTTTATGCCAAGCAGGGGAGAGCGAATAAACTGCCCTTGGTGGTGCTCGTAAACGAAGGAAGCGCAAGCGCGTCCGAAATATTCGCCGGGGCCGTCAAAGACCATAAACGCGGTACGATAGTCGGGGCAAAGACCTTCGGGAAGGGGTCGGTGCAGACGCTCTTCAACCTGCCGGACGGTTCGGGCGTTTATATAACGATAGCAAGATACAATACGCCTTCCGGCTTTGTTCTTGATAAAAAAGGACTTCAGCCGGACATAGCCGTAACCGGCGAACCAAAGAAAAATAAAAAGGAAGACAGGCAGCTTCAGAAAGCTATCGGCGTACTTAAGCAGAAAATGAACGCAAAATAATATGGCAAAGCATTACCGCAGGAAAAGCAGAAGAGAAACAATAAGAGACAGGTTGATTCTTGCGTCGCTCGTTTTGCTCCTGTCGCTTGCAGCCGCTGTATTTTTTATGACAAGATGCAGCGCTGTCCAGGATAACGGTACGTCAGAGCCTGTCGTAAGCGAAGATATAACAGAGCGGCAGCCTGCCGCCTCTGCCGATGCGGCGGCCTTAAAAGCGGCTGCCGCCGTATCTCAAGATGCAGCGCCCGTTTCTGCGAACAAAGAGATCGAGCAGAAGCCGGTGCAGGCTGAACCTCAGAAAGAAGTAAAAAAAGTTCCTGAGAAAAAAAAGCAGCCTGTTATCCCCGAGCCGCCTGAAAAGAAATATACCGGCGAACGTCCGATGGTTGCGATAATAATCGACGACGGCGGAAACCGCATGGACTACGCGAAACGCGCGGCGGCGCTGTCGGTACCTCTTACATGGGCTATAATACCTTATCTCCAGTTCTCAAAAAACATGCTTGAGCTTGCCCAGAAGAACGATATACCGTGTATCCTGCATCTGCCGATGCAGGCGATCACGGATAAACACGCATATCAGTACGTAATAGGAGAGGGCATGAGCGAAGAGGAGGTAAGAAAGAAAACTGCCGCAGCGCTTAAATCCCTTGACGGGGTCGTAGGCGTCAACAACCACCGCGGCTCTTTATCGACTGCAGACAGGTCGCTTATGGATCCTCTTATGGACGAGCTTAAAGAACGCTCGCTGATATTTGTAGACAGCAGAACGATAATAAACAGCTGCGCCTATGCCGTTGCGCGGGAAAAAGGAGTGACCGCCCTGCGCAACAGGGGCTTTTTAGACAATGTGTCCGATAAAAAGGCGATCAGGGCAGCATTTGACCAGATATTGCCGACAGCCCGAAAAAGAGGGCATTTGGTGATGATATGCCACTTCCGCCCGGCTACGCTTCTTTTCCTTGAGGAACTGGATAAGATATACAAAAAGCTTCCGTATGAATTTGTTACCTTACCTGAGATGGCCGAACGCCTTTCGGAAGAATAAGAGACAAAAGCAAACGCATCAGGCTATCTGAAAAGGTCACTGTACGTAAAGTTTTCTTTCGATATATCTTTCTTTCTTCATTTTCCGGCGTCACAGACACATCTGTGACGCCGGAACGTCATGGCGCCGTATATTTCCGTAAGCGCCCGCTGCGCGGACCAGGACGTTCTGTGATATGTGCGCCGCTCACTGATAACATTTACCGGAAACTGTCCTTTGTTTTGTTTGCTATTTTCACTAAAGTCAGCATGACAGGGACCTCCGTCAAAACTCCCACCGTCGTGGCAAGCGCCGCCGCGCTTGCTGTCCCAAAAAGCGCGATCGCCACTGCGACAGCCAGCTCGAAGAAATTTGACGCTCCGATCATTCCCGCAGGCGCGGCAATATCGAAGGGCAGTCCAATCAGTTTTGCCGCTCCGTAGGCTATGAAGAAGATCAGGAATGTCTGGATGATGAGCGGCACGGCGATCAGTACTATATGCAGCGGATTGGATAAAATAACCTCAGCCTGCGAACTGAAAATAATTATGAGCGTAAGCAGAAGCCCTATCGTCGTGGCATTGTCGAACTTGCTGACAAATTCGTTTTTGAAATATTCCATTCCTTTGTTCCTTACGACCGTGACTCTCGTCAGTACGCCTCCGAAAAGCGGGATAACGACAAACAGGATGACGCTGATAAAAAGCGTGCTGTACGGTACGCTGACATTGGATATTCCAAGCAGGAATTTAACGATGGGTACGAACGCCGCTAAAATGATCAGGTCATTCGTCGCGACCTGAACGACCGTGTAGGCGGGATTCCCGTTTGTCAGCGTACTCCAGACAAATACCATCGCGGTGCATGGCGCTGCTCCAAGCAGCACTGCGCCTGCCAGATACTCCGTAGCCATATCCGGCGCGAGCCATGGCCGGAAAATGACGAACAGGAAAAGATAGGCAATGGCATACATGCTGAAAGGCTTGATCAGCCAGTTGGTGATCCATGTTACAAACAGTCCTTTGGGATTCTTTCCTATCTGTTTTACGCTCTGAAAGTCCACCTTCATCATCATCGGATAGATCATTACCCATATAAGTACGGCAATAGGGATGGAGATGCCGGACAGCTGGAGCTTTCCGAGCGCGTCCGGCACCCAGGGGATAAAATGTCCGATCAGGACCCCGGTCAGCATGCACAGCAGCACCCATACAGAAAGATATCTCTGAAAAAAGCTGATGCCTTCATTTCCGTTCTTCATTTTTGCATCCCCTTCAATTGAAATATAGTAATATTTCTATGTATTAGCTTATAGTAAGCATGTGAATAAACAACGGTTCAGATTATTTACGATGACAAATGCAGTCAGGCTTATCCCGGAACATGCGTCCGAGCGCCGCGTGCATCGCGTTCAGCCTTGCTGTGTCCAGCGTGTAATAAATGTTCTTTCCTTCGCGGCGCTCCTTGACTATCCCTGCTTCAGCAAGCACCTTCATATCATGGGACAACGTTGGCTGCGTGATGCTAAACGCTTCAAGAATCTTACAGGCGCACAACTCTCCGCAGGAGAGCATATCCACGATGCGCAGCCGTTTTGGATCCGAGAGGGCCCTGAGCATTTTTGACGTCTCAATGTAAACCTGTTCCATACGACGCCTCCTATAGAAATCTTTCAATGTGTATTCTGTCAATTACATTGAAAATTGTCAATATGATATATGCATTTGCGGGCGATTCCCTGCCGATGCATCATTCACGGCAGTTGTTCCGTTTCTCCGGGCCCCTGGCATCAAAAAAGCGCCTCCAGCGAAGAAGAGACGCTGTGCGGCATGGGAAAGTGTGTTATCAGTTTTGCCAGTTTTTGCAGACGTCGACCCACGAAACGAAACCGGAATACTTTTCCAGTTCCGCTATCGACAGTTCGATCGCGCTGTTGCTGCTTCCGCAGGCGGGAAAGACCGACGGGAACCTTTTCAGCGAATCGTCGAGATAGACAACCACGCCTTCGTTGACGGCAAAGGGGCAGACGCCGCCCACGGCATGCCCGACCAGAGTCTCCGCTTCAGCCGGCGTCAGCATTTTTGCCTTTGTGCCGAACTGCGCCTTGTATTTCTGGTTGTCGATCTTCGCGTCTCCTGCCGTGACTATCAGAATGGCATGACCGCCCGCCATGAATGAAAGCGTCTTTGCGATTCGGCACGGTTCGCATCCCAGAGCCTGCGCCGCTAATTCCACAGTGGCGCTTGATACGTCAAACTCTTTGATTCTGTCCGCTATCCCGAATTCCGAAAAATATTGTTTTACACTTTCAAAAGCCATGATAACCGCCTATGCCCGCTGCCAAAGCAGCATGTTGTTTTCAAAAATGCCGGTGAGCCTTCCGGCGTCTTTCAGCCATGCAAGATAGGAACGGACAGTGCTGCCGACAAGCACATACTGTTCATAGCTCATGGAGAGCGCGTAGTGATCGAAGAGCTTCTGCAGGATCGACTCGAAGCAGTGCGGCTGGCGGCAGATATCAAGAATCTTCTCCGCGATCTCCGATACCTTGTCTATATTGTACTGCGCAAGCGCTGCGATTTCTTCCGACGCTGCGGCATGAGCGGGGACGAACATTCTTGCCTGCATGGCTTTTACCGTTTCAAGCGTCTTCAGGTATGAGCCCACGTCGTAGATAAAGCCTATCTGATACTTATCCAGCGTTTCACGGCTTGACAGGCAATCCGCGAGATAGACTACGTCGTCCGGCGTACGGAAACCGACCATATCAAAGAAATGCCCCGGAAGCGGAATCATCTGAAAGCCATCCGGCAGTACGTCCTGCGTCAGCTCCTGCGCGTCGCTTCCCTGCGCCATCAGAAATTTGTGGCGCAGTTCTCTGCAGGGAAAACCGCCGTACAGAAAAGAAGGTTCAAGGACGGGCCAGCGGGTAAATGCGCAGTCTATCCCGGGCGCATAGACCCTGCAGCCGGTCTGTCCCTGCAGGTATTTGTTGCCGCCGATATGATCCGCATTGGAATGCGTGTTATAGATAGCGTCAAGCCGCCATCCGTTCGCATCAAGAATTTGACGCACTTTTTTGCCCGCCTCTTTGTCGTTTCCGCTGTCAATAAGGCATACGTCACCGTCGCTGAGCTTTACCAGCCCGATCTTTGCCGGGCTCTGTATATAGCAGCTGCGTTCCGTGACCTCAATAAGTTCATACATTCAACAACCCTCCGTTACCGGTTCGGATAGAATATTACATTTAAGGCAGTGCATTTTTCAGGGAAGGGGTCGTTATATTCATGAGGTATGTCCGCACGAAACCTGACCGCCTCCTTTTCCCCTATCACGACTTCCTTGCCGTTTATTACAAGCTGCAGCTTCCCTGACAAAACGATGACATATTCTTCGACGCCGTCGTTATGCTTTTCAGAGGAGTGAGCGCATCCCGCGTCGAACTCGATAAAAAAGACTTCGGTGCTTTTTATCGGATCATATGGGAAAACAGGATAAGCCCTCATCCTTCCGCTGTCTTCGGCGACAGCTTCTTCTCCGGTGATTCTGATGACGGCGTATTCGGGCTGGCGCTCCCGCAAAAACGATGAGAGCGGTATCTTCAGTCCCGCTGCGATCTTCCATAATGTAGTTACAGTAGGCGCCGACTGCCCTCTCTCGATCTGTCCCAGCATGGGCTTGCTCACGCCGGTTATTTTTGACGCGTCTTCCAGGCTGATATTCAGATTAGTCCGGATCTCCCGGAGGCGCGCGCCTATCATGGACGCCGGATCAGTCATATTTCCACCCCTTTGTATGTTATGATATATCTTCAATATATTATAACATTTTTGCCGGATGATTCCGGGATTCACAGAATTCTCATTTAGCCAAATAAATATTGACGAATACTGACCAAAGATATATAATCCAGACAGTAAAATCAAATGGAGAGCGGGCGCTCTCCTGCTGCACGGGAGTGAGTACGATGTCGGCATCAAGCCTTACAAGCAAGATAGAAGAATATATAGAACAGCTCCTCGAAGAAAACGGAAGCGGTATGATCTCTTTGAGAAGAAAGGATCTTGCCGAGCTTTTCGAGTGCGTTCCGAGCCAGATAAATTACGTGCTGCGCAGCAAGTTCGCGCCTGAGAACGGTTTTCTTGTCGAGAGCCAGCGCGGCGGCCACGGCTATATAAGAGTCGTGCAGCTTACGTTCAAAAACTGCGAGGAAGAGGTATCGCACCTTCAGGATCTTATCGGGAACCGCATCTCCGAGCAGGAGGCAAAGCGGCTGCTTATGAATTTGCAGAACAGAAAGCTTCTATCCGCGCGCGAACGGCTGCTTATCGAGGTCGCGCTCAGAAACCAGGATGAAAACGGCAGATCCCTTTTTGATATATCCATCCACAAGCGGGAGATAATGAGAGCCGATCTGCTCAAAAAACTACTTACGAGCCTTGCGCTCAGTTAGGAGGCGGCGCCATGCTCTGCGAACAGTGCAAAGAAAGACGTGCTGAAGTGCATCTTGTTACAGTTATCAACGGGGAACGCTGTGTCAGGCATCTCTGCCGCGAATGCGCGGAGAACAGTCTGCGCGCCGAGGATGTTTCCAATCTGATGAAACTCTCTTTTTCACTTGAGGGTCTTTTAGGCATAGAAGATGCATTTAAGGAGCTTGTGCTTCCGGCTATCCGCAGCGCTCAGCAGATGCCGAGGCAGACGCGCCTCTGCCCTCACTG
>JAFYJW010000038.1 GCA_017537925.1 Synergistes sp.
GAACGTATATCGCAATACCAACTGCACCGACAGCAAAAAGCCGGTCATGGTGTGGATTCACGGCGGCGGGTTCTGCGCCGAGTCCCAGGCCTCGCCCCTCTACGACCTTACCAACATCGCCAAACAGTGCCCCGACATCCTCTTCGTGTCCATCGACTACCGGCTCGGTTTCCTGGGATTCATGAACTTCGAGCGGGTTCCGGGCGGAGAGAATTTCAAGGATGCAGGCAACCTCGGCCTGCTCGACCAGCTTGAGGCCCTAAGGTGGGTACAGAAAAACATCGCCGGGTTCGGAGGCGATCCGGACAATGTGACGATTTTCGGCGAGTCGGCAGGTTCGGCAAGCGTCACATTCCTCCCGCTCATTGACGGAAGCGAGGGGCTTTTCAAGAGATGCATCGCACAGAGTGCCAACATCGCCTACACCGACACGATGGAGCACGGCATCCACGTCACGCAGAACTTCCTGACCGCAACGGGCTGCCAGACCATGGATGAGCTGATGGCCCTCACCACCGGGCAGCTTGTTGAAGCCTATGCGATAGCAGCTGCCATTGACAAGAACTGCCTTCTCGGAACGGCCAACTTCCCGCTCCTCGATGGCGTCACGCTGCCTGAGGACCGGGCGGACTTGTACGGGATGTGGGGAGACGAGAAGCGGGCCAAGATCGATTTGATGATTGGCTCTAACCTGGACGAAATCAGATACTTCGTCCCGTTCGAAGGCGGCGAAGAAGGATTCACGAATACGTTGAGGTGGATCGCGAAGAGGGATCGTGCGTTGCTCAATGACCAGGAGAAGGCCATGTTTGACGAGTTTATGGCCACGATGGCCGGCGAAAGCGAGCTGAAGAGGTTGGAGCAATACTGCAACGATATCAACTTCCGCGCCGGCAACACCGATATGGCCATCAGGCACGCTGCCGCCGGAGGCAATACCTACATGTACTTCGTCAGGAAGCCGGTTCTGACCCCCTATCTTGGCGTGCCGCACGCGGCCGAGATTCCTTACCTGTTCGACAATTGCATACCAGACCCGATGGGGAGCGAAGAGATCGTTGGGACAGACGAGTGCGAGTTCCGCCACGTTGTGAAGGAGATGTGGGCCAACTTCGCCCGGACGGGCAACCCCTCCACTGACAAATACGAGTGGAAGAAGTTCTCGGGCAACGACCGCCAGACGATGGTCTTCGACGATGTCATCGGCATGCAGAAGGATCTGTTCGGAAAGCGAGAGGACCTGATGATGTCCTGGGCAGAGCGCCTTGGGAACGGGTCGTCCAAGAGGGTCTGCTAACACAAAACCATGAATGAGATGAACGAGAACAAAAAGCCTTTACCGGAGAAGAGGAGGAAGCGAAAGAACTCGCCGAACCAGACACAAAGGTGCTGGATTGCGGCGAATATTTCCAATACGGCAGGCAAGAGTGCGGACATTTTTGGTGTTTGAGAATCACCTGCTGACAGCTGAGCATGAAGGCTTCAGCTGCAACAAGCCGAGAGAGTATATTTCTGCGGAAAAAAGGTAAATTAACGAAGCCTTTTGGGTTGGGCAGTCAGGCATAGCTCCGGCTGCCCGCCTGTTTTTTCATAATACAAAATCTATAGGGTATTCCTTCATTCCTGGAAGCTTTCCTTCAGACATCCCCGCAGCGGGAACAGTTGTCCTTCACATAGCCGCTGCCGAACGAGTTGACGGAGTATAATAAGAAAATCAGGCAGAAGAGTAACCAAAGCTAAAATATATTCTATTCTATGGTTAGGAGTGAGTCTAAATGGAAATCGAGAAGTATACTCCAAATTCTTTGTCTGTTAGTGCGATTCTTGGACTAATTGCAAGTGGTGATATTGCGATTCCAGAGATTCAACGCCCTTTCGTATGGAAGAAGACACAGGTCAGAGACCTTTTGGACTCGCTTTATAAAGGCTATCCTACTGGATACCTTATCATCTGGAAAAATCCTGATGTCCGTCTGAAAGATGGAAAGATGTCTGCTGGTAAAAAAATTCTTATTGATGGACAGCAGCGTGTTACAGCCTTGATGACAGCTATCTCTGGCATTCCTGTAACACTTAGTAATTACAAGAAAGACCGTATCAAGATTGCTTTTGATCCATTCCAGGCTTTCTCGGAAGACCAGGATGCAGAGATATTTGCCGTTCAGGATTCCAGTCATTTGAAGAGTAAACGTTGGATACCTGATGTAGCAGAATTGTTTAAGCCTGGATTCCCTATTATTTCGTTTGCGATACAGTATTGCGAAGATAATCCAGATATGGACATCAACACAATGAGCGAAATCATAACGAAATTGCAGGGTATCGGCAATCGTATGATTGGCGTGATTGACTTGTCCGAGAAGTTGAATATAGACATAGTTACAGATATTTTTATCCGTATCAATTCCAAGGGAACCGCTCTTAGCCAGGGCGACTTTGTAATGTCGAAGATTGCTGCGGATGAGAATTATGGCGGTAATAATCTGCGCAAAGCAATTGATTATTACGCTCACCTGTCAAGGGTTCCTTCATTCTACGAACGAATTAAGGAAGACGATGTAGCATTCACAAACACAGAATACTTCAGCAAAATAGAATGGCTGAAAGACGAAATCGAGGATGTATACGACCCCGATTACGATGATGTTATTCGTGTTGCGTTCATGCACAAGTATCCTCGCGCTAAACTGTCTGATTTGGTCAGCCTGCTCTCAGGTCGAGATTTCGAAACCAGAGAGTACAAAGAAGAAATTATTGCGGATACTTATACGAGGCTGAGGGACGGCGTTTTGGACGTTTTCAGCGAGTATAATTTCAAACAATTCATGATTGCCATTCGAAGTGCGGGGTTTATTTCAAAGAAGCTGGTCAATTCGCAGATGACTTTAGACTTTGCATACACGTTGTATCTTATCTTGTCACAAAGTCATGAGGTATCAACCGGTGAAGTGAAGCGTTTGGTTCAGAAGTGGTATGTACTGTCTGTCTTGACGGGACGCTATAGCAGTTCACCTGAAACCGCTTTTGCAAGGGATATCCGTTTAATAAACGAACAAGGAGTTGTAAAGACCCTGCAGGATATCGAAGCAGCAAACCTGTCAGATACATTCTGGAACATTGCTGTTGTACAGAATTTGATGGTTACTGCCACGAACAATCCGACGTATTTGATTTATCTTGCTGCGCAGGTAATGATGAACGATGTATCGCTCCTGTCCAATAACGTTCTGGTAAGAGAACTGATTGACGGCGGTGATGTTCATCATATTTTCCCGAAAGAATACCTGAAAGCAAATGGGTATGAAAAGTCTAAATACAACCAAGAAGGCAATTATGCGTTTCTTGACACACAGGTCAATAAATCCATTGGTAAGAAGGCTCCGTACGTGTACTTCCCTGAGGCTCGGAAGCAGTGTGAAACAGGGGTTATTACTATAGGGTCTATCAAAGATTACGACCAATTGATGGAGAATTTGAAAATCAACTGTGTGCCTGAGGAAGTGTTCAACATGGATCATACTCGATACGCTGAGTTTTTAGAGAAGCGCCGTGTGATGATGGCACAGAAGATCCGAAAGTATTACGAATCCCTGTAAGGAGATTTGTGTAATATAAAACAGGTCGTCGAAGAGATTCTGACAAACAACGACTTGCCTGAGGACATAAGCCATAATCTCAGGAAGTAAGCTTCAAATATGCAGGCACGGTAACGATCTATTCACATAAATAGACCTGCGGGGGACTCCTATGCCAATAATAGACATTGTCCCTGCTATCAGAACATCAATTATTCATCAATAATTAATAATTTATCCCGGGATTTAACCCAGAGGGAGATTTTCGGGACACATAGGCTGATATACTCTAATTGTCGGCGGAGGTCGGCAGGATTTGAGAGCATGAAACTATAATAAAACCGGGAATCTTCTTTTTGATTTAGCTGCTGTTATATACCTGAGGCAGGCACAACAAAGGGTTGCCTTTGGCAGGATTATCTGCCGAGCTTTTATAGAAAAACAGGAGCGTTGCGAGAAAAAGAGAATAATGCCGGTGATATGAAAAACAGGCAGGACAAAAACAAATGAGAAAAATAATTAACTGGATAATTACAGTAATAACGGTGCTAATTATTATTTAACATTTTTCTAAGAGGCATAGTTACATGGATGCTTACAATTAACTTAATAACGAGCTGGAGTAAAAAAAGATGACGAAGCCTGAAAAAAACGCAAAAATATCAACCGCTAAACGGCAAAGGGTACGGAGCAGAAAAGGAATAACGCTCTCTGACGAACAGATGCGTCAGATAGCAAGACACGAGATCACATTCAGGGAATTCCTCCCGGAGGGCGGGGCTGACGGCGAAGATGTTGTTTTTCATGTTCCCAGCGGAGCCTATGCGTTTACTCTTGAGGATCTGTATCATGCAGTAAAAGCGCTGAAGGAAGAAAATCCAACTGTTGATGAATTTGCGGAATACTGGTTTGATCCGATCACAGAGTTTTCCGAGGCTTTCGGCCTTGACCGGATGCTGGATGAAGAGCTGGAACTTGATGATGTCCCGGAAAACCTGAAGAAGTACGACGGTCTGCTCATGGTTTCAGAGAGAGACCACTTTATGACGATCTGGTATGAGCTGGAATCGGCATGGGAAGATGCTGAAGGCGAAGAATGCCTCGCAGAGGTCATAGATCTTGATTCGCTCATCGCAGACGTTGAAAGGTATTTTTCCAACAAAGGCAAGCCTTTAGAGGAATGGACATTCTCCAAAGAGGAAATGGAGGATTATATTCGTTCCTTCCAGGATGATGACTATGTGAAGGAAGCCGACGAGGAAAAACTGATTCTCGCAAGAAGGTTCACCGACAGGCTCTGCGCTGAAGACAGCGGGCTTGCCCTGTACCTCAAAGGATATGCATGCTACGGCGGGAACCGTCTGTATCCCTGTGACTGGAATATCTCACGCGACTGCATTCTCAGGCTCTTTGAGAAAGAAGATGACCCGCAGTACGCAAATACTCTCGGCTATATTTACTACTACGGGCGCTGCACCGGAGGCGTCCCGGAATATGACAAGGCTTTCTACTACTTCGGCATAGCTGCGGCAAACGGTCTTTACGAAGGCATGTACAAACTGGCTGACATGTTCTCCCACGGGTACGGCTGCAAACAGAGCAAACGCACCGCCCGCACGCTTTACAATCTGGTGTATGATGACAGCTTCAAAAACTTCCTGAAGGGAAAAGAAGCTAATTTTGCCGACGCAGCTCTGCGCATGGGCAATGTATACGCCAAAGGCATTGATGCGGAAGCAGATATAACCGCAGCGTATCACTATTACCTGCAGGCCGACTACGCGGCAAGGCAGCGTGCGCAGAGATCTGATTTCTTTGGAAATACCACCGTCGCCATAAACGTCAGAAACGCACTGGAGAAGACGCGCGAACAGCTCACCGCGGATTATTTTAAGGAGTATACGGCTTATATCTATCCGTTCCTCTTTGAGGAGCTGGCTGAAGGAAACTACCGCTGTGAGCTCACGAAGCGCACAAATGCAGACGGGCATACGGAGCTGGCCGCAAAACGTCTTCCTACAAGTTCTGTTCCGGAACCGGAAGGAATCCTTGTCACGATACCGCAGCTCTCACTCTGTACACTGACGACAGAGGTTTCCTTCACAGTAGATGATTCCGCTGTTATCTGGTTCAGAGGCAAAGCGGACCGCATCCGTTATGATTATTGTGAGTGGAACGCTGCAAAAGACCGTTATGAATTCTATTACGACGCCAAACTTGTCGCCTGGTCAAAATCGGAGGAGTACCGCTTATACGGCAACCCGCCTGAGGAAGCTCACGGCCCGGAATACCGGCTTGTCAGCGTACGTTTCGGCGCAAGCGGCAGGACCTATGATTATATCTGCGACGACGAGTCTGTTCAGGCCGGCGACAGGGTAGTAGTGGAAGGCTATGACGGAGAGACCGAAGTCGAAGTCATCAAAGTCGCCGTAAGGCGCGAATCCGAGCTCGGGCTGCCGGCGGAGAGGTATAAAAGAATACTGCGCAAATGCTGATTTGGGAGGGGGCGTTTACGTCCTTCGGACATGAATTGCGGCTGCGCCGCGTGAATTGACGCAGGCGTCATAAATAGCCCTGCGGACATGAATTGCGCTGACAGCGCGTGATTTAATGCCGCACAATTTTTGAAGGGGAGTTCAACATGAAAGGAAGTGTTCTCATGAAAAAGATAATTTGCCTGCTGATCTGCATGATTTTTGCACTGAGCGTCTCTGCGGCGTCCGCCGCATCGAAGATCAATTCCGACGGCTATTACAAGGGAATCCGCCTCGCGGGAAAGGTCAAGGTCGTCGATTCCTTCCCCGACATCAGGGTGCAGATCGTCAATTCCTTCCCAGACCTGAAGGTGCAGGTCGTCGATTCGTTCCCCGACAGAATCGGGAAATGGCAGTTCGTCAATTCTTTCGCAGACTTCAAGATCCAGTTCGTCAATTCGTTCCCGGACATCAAGATTCAATTTGTGAACTCGTTCCCCGGCCTGCCCTGAGGCTGAACGAAAAGGCAAATTCGGGCTGTTAAAGAATTTCTGTAAATAAGTATCCTGTGATACCAGTTTTGCCCGGAAGTCCGGGGAAATCAGTCGCTTCCGCAGCGCAGCGGCTTATATTCCTCTGTAGAGGTATTTTCTGTCGCCTATACGTATAACGAGAATAAGCAGATTATCTTCATATACGGTATAGACGATACGAAAATTCCCTGCCCGGATGCGCCAAGTATCTTTTATTCCTTGTATTTTTCTGCATCCTGGCGGATATGGGTTTTCCTCAAGTGCACGCAGCTTCTGCACTATGGCTTTTTGCGTGGCGAAATCAAAAGAGTCGAGTACTTTTTCTTCGCTCTTTTTCAGCCTTACTGAATATTTACTCAAGGCCCAGTCTCTTCAGAACATCAGATAGCGGGACGGAAGGCTCGTCTTTATGAGCTTCTATGTATGCGATATCTTCTTTGTCTTCAAGGCGTTCCATTTCCGCTAAGTATCTGATATAGCTTGCGGCACGGTCGAAGTTTTCGTCATCAAGAGACAGAAAAACACCTGCCGCCTTTTCTCTTTCTAATGTCTGTGCTGGTGACATGTTTTTCTCCTCCTCTGTTAAACAAGTTTGTTAATTATAATATTGGTTTAAATTCATGTCTACAATGGGACGGTTCAGTAAAACCGCTCCACACTCTCTGTCTTCGGCACTCGGGCGATGATTTGCTTCATACGTCATATCATACGTCATATCAGAGGAGAGACACCGAGAACCGGTTTTTCCCGTCTTTTATTTATCAGAGACCGGATACTGCGCCGCCAGCCTTTGAGCCTCACGGGCCATCATATCGACGACACTCTTTGGATATACGATACGGATGTCCTCTCCGAGAGACATGATCCATCCGAGAAAAGAACTGCTTACAGTTACGTTTACGGTGGTGCGGAAGTGCTCATCGTCCTTTTTATCGATGAATATATCTTTTCCGAAACGGTCGATAAGGATGCCGACCATGTGGTTCGCGGCTTCAAACGTCACATTTGTTTCCTTTCCGCTGTTCATCCCGAAGAGGCTCTTGTAGTATCTCGGAGTGCTGAATTTCCTGAACAGTTCCTGTCCCTCGCGTTTTTCGTCAACAACGGAGATCTTCATCATTTTATCGACGCGGTAATGCTTGATCAGATTTTCTTCCGCGTCATAGGCGACAAGATAATAGTATCCGTCATTCCACATAAGGGCCCAAGGGCTGATCTGGTACCACGCTCCGTCCTTGCGCACTGCCATCTGCTTTTTGATGTTCCACTGGAAATATATGAAGCGTATCTGGCAGCCGCCATTTATGGCGTCATGAATCTTGTCCACGTTATTGTAGATGCTTTCGTTCATGGTCTTGACGCGGCCGGAGATTATTACCTGGCGCTGCAGCCGCTTAGCTTCATGTTTGCTGGCAAGCGACTCTAATTTGCGGATAAGTTCATTCGATTTTTTATCTGTGATGAATTTGGACGACTGAACTGAATCTACAAGCAGCTTCAGTTCCGGAAGTTCGAAATCACGATTTACAAGACGATAGCGGCAGCTGCGGCCGACCCGGTCGGCGGCTATATCTATCCCGAAGTCGCGCAGCTCCTCAAAATCAAGATAGAGCGTCTTGCGGTCCGCGTTTACTCCGCAAAGCGAGAGCTTATCGATTATCTCCGGCATTGTGAGAGCGTGCTGGGCGTCCGTTTCTTTTAAGAAGATTTTTGCGAGGCAGAGCATCTTAAGTTTCTGATGATCTCCCTTGCGTTCCTTTCCTGTCATAATTCGCTCACCTCCGGATAGTTCAATGCGGGAACAGTGTAATCATAGCACGGATAAGCGCTTTTTGAGAATGAATCATGTCCTGTTTTCAGGACACGTATAATGCATAACACGGGGATAAATCACCGCAGCCTGACAGCACAGCAGGCATTAAGCGAAAAACGGGAGAGTCACCGGTGAAGCTTTAAATCTGCTCACAAAATACAGGTTTACCGCAGCCTTCTTACAGGGTAATATAAAATGCGGCAGCTGCCTGACGAGCATTCAGGCTGCACACCGAAATGACACGGAAAAATGAAAGAGCGGTGGATAACAATAATGGGATACTGCGCATGGGCCGGCATGAATGAAGCAAACAGGATATACCACGATACTGAGTGGGGCATACCGGTGCATGACGACCGTCAGATGTTCGAGCATCTGACGCTGGAGTGCTTTCAGTGCGGGCTGAGCTGGGATCTGATGCTGAAAAAACGCGAGGTCTTCCGGCAGTGCTTTGACAACTTCGATTATGACAAAATCGCAGCCTACGGCGAGAACGACGTCAAGCGCATCCTGAATACGGAAGGTATGATCCGCTCTCCTCAAAAGGTGCGTGCTGTCATCAACAATGCCCGCTGCTGTCAGAAGCTGCGCGCCGAATTCGGCAGCCTGTGCAGTTACATCTGGTCTTTTTCCGGGGGCAAAACGATTCTGTACCAAGGGCATGATACCGGGGCTATCCCCGTCAGCAACGGCCTCTCTGAGAAGTTAATCAAAGATCTTAAAAAACGCGGCTTCAAATATGTTGGCGCCGTCACTGTCTATTCACACCTGCAGGCCTGCGGCGTCATCAACGACCATGATACAGACTGTCCGTGCTATCATAAGATAAATGACGCGCACCCCACGGTCAGGAAACGGCGCGATCACGAAGTAATGTAATCATCATGAAATGACGCATGGCATTCAAGTTGCTTTGATCGAGGTGGAGCAGAGTGGCATCTAAATATTATGCTGAAGTAAACCGAAAACGCTGCGTTTCCTGCGGCGCCTGCGCGAACGAGTGTCCGAGGGAAGCGATACGGGTCTGGAAGGGCTGTTTTGCTGTCGCTGACGCATCTTTATGCGTCGGCTGCGGCAGCTGCAGCCGCATATGTCCCGCGGACTGCATCGAAATGAAGACACGGGGAGCGGCTTCATAATGAAGAAAAAACAGTGGTACGACTACCTTTGGATCTGGCCGATACTCTACTTTGCGCTGGGATTTTTCAATATCCTCTTCGCGTGGCTCGGCATGATCGATTTTCTGCTGCCGCTCTTTATCGCGGTCATGGGAGGAAACAAATTCTTCTGCAACGATCTCTGCGGACGCGGCCGGCTTTTCGCGGTGATTCCGAAAACGTTTAAGTTCACACGCAAAAAAGCTGCGCCCGCATGGCTTTCGTCAAAATGGTTCCGATACGGCTTCCTTGTATTCTTTGCCGCGATGTTCTGCAATGTCGCATATCAGACCTGGCTGGTATTCGGCGGCGCTGCTTCGCTGAAAGAGACCGTAAAACTTTTCTGGACGTTCCGTGTGCCGTGGGGATGGGCCTACACAGCCGGTACAGCGCCTGAGTGGGCCGCGCAGTTCAGTTTCGGCTTCTACAGCCTGATGCTGACTTCTGCGCTGATCGGGCTTATTCTCATGATGTTCTACCGCCCGAGGACATGGTGCGTTTTCTGCCCTATGGGCAGCATGACGCAGCTCATCTGCAAGGCAAGACACCGCGGAGAAGAGCCGGACCGTTAAAGCTGAAAATTTGCAATAACCGCCATATATAAAAGCAAAGGAGAACTGAAATGAGCAGCGTACTTGTGATCACAACGAGCCTGCGCGCAAAAAGTAACTCTGACATACTTGCCGGGAGACTGATCGCCGGAGCAAAGGATGCCGGCCACAACGTGGAACATATAAGCCTGAAGGGGAAAAATATCCGGTTCTGCATCGGATGCTTTGCCTGCCACGAAACACATGAATGCGCACTGAAAGACGACGCAGTCTGGATCGCGGCAAAGATCAAAAACGCCGATACGGTAGTGTTCGTCACACCGATATACTACTACGAAATGAGCGGACAGATGAAGACACTGATCGACCGGACCAATCCGCTTTATCTCTCTGACTACAAGTTCCGTAAAGTCTATTTGCTCTCCACAGCCACGGATGACAGAGAAAGCACTCCGGAAAAAGCCCTGAACGGGCTGCAGGGCTGGATAGACTGTTTTGAAAAAGCGGAGCTTGCAGGGTCGCTCTTCTGCGGCGGCATATCCGGCGCAAACGAAGCGGCGGAAAAGGAGACCGAGAAGAATAAAGCGTATGAATTCGGCAGATCGCTGAAATAAACGGGCGCGGCGCATCACCGTTATTATGACTGTACCCGCGGCGCTTTGCTGCGGATAATCCAAAAGAAAAACAGCCCGGCAGCCTAAGAGGACGAGACAGTGAAGACTGCCTGTATCCGCACTGCTGTCATAACATTGGAGTTGAGAGATGATATGAAAGAACCTGTATTGTTTATCAATGCATGTGTGCGAAAGGGATCCAGAACCGGGAGATTAGCGGCCCGGCTGCTCAAAAGAATAAATCAGCCATTCGAGGAAGTACGTCTGGACGAGGTAAAATTTCCTGTCGTCAACGAGGCTTTCATTGAAATGCGTGACCGTCTGATTGCTGAACAAAATTTCAGCCACTCCGTATTCGCTCAAGCGCGGAGATTTGCGGAGGCTGAAACCGTCGTCATTGCCGCACCGTATTGGGATCTCTCCTTTCCTGCCTCGCTGAAACAGTATTTAGAGCAGATAAACGTGGTGGGAATCAGTTTCAGATACACAGAAGACGGTATCCCCGTCGGCCTTTGCAGGGCCAATAAGCTGTTTTATATCACTACAGCCGGAGGATCTTACGTTCCGGAAGATTTCGGTTTTGGATACGTCAAAGCGCTGGCTCAGAATTTCTACGGCATTTCGGACGTCAGGCTGATCAGCGCCGCAGGACTTGATCTTGTCGGTGCAAATACCGAAGCCATTTTACAGTCCGCTGAGCAGTCGATCGCAGAGATGGACCTAAACTGACTGACAAACTCCGGCCTGTCTCCCGAATAATTGCGGGCCTAAATCTGGCGCCGGCAAGTGCTGACTTTGCTATAATATCTTAAGTTGTTATCAGTTGAACGATGCACCATTTTTAGAGGGACGTTCAACAGCAATTTACTAAGGAGGCATTTTGTCATGAAACGCATTTTGGCACTGGTTTTGCTGGCAGTGCTCTTCACGGCGCCGGCATGGGCGGA
>JAFYJW010000039.1 GCA_017537925.1 Synergistes sp.
CTCTTTCGCAGCTTACCGGTAATCCGGCCTGAAAATCTTTCGAAGACGTGCCTGTCCCGATATAGACTTTATCCGCGGCACGACCCAGTATATTCTCGACGCTTCCCTCTTTTCCCCACTGTTCAAGCAGCTTCCAGTCTCCGCATTTGAACGCCGCGGCAAGCACGCCGCTTTTGTCCGACGGGACTATAGCGGAAAAAAGCAGCCTTCCGGCTTCAGCGAAAGCGACGCCTGTCTTCCGGCGTCCGGGGTCAATTCCCGCTATCATCGAAAATACCGCGTTCCACGGATTCCCAGCGCGGATACATCCACATCCACTGTTCCGGATGCCGGCGTATCTCATCCGAGAGAATCTCGTTCAGGTCATCGGCGCTTTCCTGTATATCGGCGCCAAAGGGCTTGCCGTCCCTGCCTTTAAGCGGCGGATAGATCTTCACATCGATAGTAATGCCGTCGCCGCTCCTTATACAGAAAATAGGTATGACGTCGCAGCCAAGGCGGGCTGCCAGCCTTTCCGGGCCCGTCGGAGTGCTTGCGGGAAAGCCGAGAAACGGGGAAACGACTCCGAATTCCTTCGCATCCTGGTCTACAGGCACGGCGATGAACTCGCCCCTCTTAAGCGCGCTTACCATGGCTTTAAGGTCCCCGGCCTTGCCGAGAGCAATGACGCCGGCGGACTCGCGCAGCTCCTTTATAAGATCAGTGATTCTTCTGTCACGCTGATCCGCGCCGAGCGCATTCACAGGAAATCCCTGATGTGCTACCCAGGCCGCTCCGTATTCCCAGTTGCCTATATGGGCGGTAACGAGTATCGCGCCTCTCTTCGAATCCGCCGCATCACGAAGGTATTCAAGCCCGCTGTACGTTACAAGAGAATCTATGTCTCGCGCGGCTGCGGGCATGCGCGCGAATTCAGCCGCCGCGCTGCCGAAGTGTCGGTAAGAGCCTCTTACTATTTCTTCAGCCCGCTCTTTTGAAACGCCTAAGATCCTTTCACAGCGCCCGCATGCTTCCCGGAATTTTACTGGCGTTGCCTTCGCAACGAGCAGGCCGAGCCAGCCTCCGAGTGCGACCGCTCTCTTATGCGGCAGCATGCGGACAACAGATTTAAATATGCTCAGGAAACGCCAGATCGCAGGCTGTCCTTCAGACATGTCTTAATGCCTCGTTATCATATTTGCGATTATAGGAACCGCGATAAGCACAGTGACTATGCGGCAGATATTAAAGAGTACCGATATAGCGGGATTTGCGCCTATATCCACCGCGACCACCGCGATGCCGGTAAGCCCGCCGGGCGTCGTAGCGAAAAGCGACGTGAGGAAGTCCATTTTGCACAGGTATGAGAAGAACCACGCCATGCCGAGAGTAAAAACGAGCAGCATCATACTGTATGCGACCGCTGCGGGGAGATACTTCGGCAGTTCACGAAGGGAGGAAAAGTCGCTCCCCCTGACAAGCACAAAAGCGACGAGCGTCTGGGAAAGAAAAGAAAGCCAGCCGAGCTTTGGCTCTACACCGAGCGTCAGCGCCGCCTTAACAGCAAGACCGGCCAGAAGCCCCCCCACCATCGCGCCGGCGGGGAAATTCATTTTGTACCCTGCGGCGCTTCCGGCGATGACCGCAAGTATCGTACATAACTGCGATGACATTTTTACCCCTCCTCCGCTGGTTGATTATACAATAAAAATCCGGCCCTTTCGATAAAGGACCGGATAAATTAAGCTTTTCCGACTCTGTCGTTTAAGCTGCAGCGACAGCTTTATCCCTGTTTTTCGTTCCCCGGAAGTAGAACATCAGTACCAGAAGGACAACGATAGACACAAGGCTGACAAAGAAGTTATGGTGTATCGAAGCAAGGGCTACGATGCCGAATACCACTCTTTCATACGCTTTCAAAGTACGGAAGAACCAGCCTTCGAACGATCCGGCAAGCGCAACGACGCCAAGAAGCGCCGATACTGCAAGTACCGCAAGTTCTACCGGCTTAACGTTCTGCAGCAGCAGCATCGGATTGTAAACGAAGCAGTACGGCAGCAGATACGAAGCAAGCGCGATGCGCGTTGCGGTAAAGCCGGTCTTTGCCGGGCTTGCCCCCGCGATGCCCGCGCCTGTGAAGGCCGCAAGGCAGACAGGCGGCGTAAGGTCAGCCATTATTCCGAAGTAGAAAACAAAGAGATGCGCGGCTATCGGTATGACTTTCATCCCTATAAGAGCAGGAGCGATTATCGTACTGCAGACGATATAGTTCGCCGTCGTGGGAAGTCCCATGCCGAGCACAAGGCAGGCAACCATCGACATTATCAGGGTGAGTGCCAGATGACCGCCGGATATCTCTATTATGTTGTTCGAGATCGTAAGACCGAGCGACGTAAGCGATGATGTGCCGACGATGAAGCCGACAAGCGCACACGCGAGCGCCACTCCGAGGGCGCCGCGGGCTCCTTCGACGAGAGCGTTGAAGTTGTCCTTAAGCGACATTCTCGTATTCTTCTTGAGGGCGCTTACCACTATAACCGATACGACGCCTATGAAACCGGCTTTAAGAGGCGTGTATTTCATAAGCAGCGTGATGATAACGACGAGTACCGGGACAAGAAGATGTCCGCTCTCTTTCATTACCAGGTTCAGCTTGGGCAGCTCATCTTTGGGAATACCGCTCAGCCCCTGTTTGCGCGCGCGGATATGAACGTTTGTGAATATAGCGGTGTAATAGATCAATGCCGGGATTATAGCGGCGGCGGCGATCGAAAGATACGAAATGCTCAGGAATTCGCTCATTATGAAAGCGCCTGCGCCCATTATCGGCGGCATCAGCTGACCGCCCGTCGAAGCGCACGCTTCAACGGCGCCCGCGTAGTACGGCGGGTAGCCGACTCTTTTCATAAGCGGGATAGTAAACGTACCTGTTGTAGCAACGTTCGCGACGGAAGAACCGTTGATCGTGCCGAGAAGTCCCGAAGCAACGACTGCGACCTTGGCCGGACCGCCGGGCTTGCTGCCTGCGATCGCAAGAGCCAGCTCGTTAAAGAATTTGGCGCCTCCGCTCTGGGAGAGATACGCGCCGAATATGATAAACACTATGACAAACGTCGCAGAGACCCCCAGCGCTGTACCGAAGATACCTTCCGGCGTGAGGTACATATGCTGGATGATGCGGCTGATCGGATATCCCCGAATCTGGAAGATGCCGGGGACATAATTTCCAAAATAGCAGTACAGCAGGAAAGCAATGCTCATGCACGGCAGAACGTTGCCTACGACACGGCGTCCGGCTTCCAGCACGAGGATTATCGCGGCTATGCCGAGGTATATCTCATATTCTTTCGGTTCCGCACCGCGTCTTGCAATGTCGTTGAAGAAGAAGATTATATATCCGGTGACGCACCCTGCAGCGATCGCCAGGATCCAGTCATACCACGGAGTGGAAGTTTTATTCGCTTTCTGAGATACAGGGAACAGGATATAGACGGCTACGATAGCAAAAGTAAGGTGTATGGCGCGCTGTATCGTTATAGGCATCGTGGTAATGCCTGCCGTATAAAGATGGAAAAGCGACATCGCAGCAAGCCAAAGCGAAATAAAGACTCCCTGCCACCCGGTCAGCCTGCGGTAACGGCTCTCAGCGTCGTATTTTTCGACGAGGCTGTTTACCTGGGCTTCGTCCATACTGATGTCATCAAGCAATGACTTGTTGTTTTCTTTTTTTTCATCCATAAGTGCATCCTCCATATAAAGGCGGAAAAAAGCGGCGCATATAATACGCGCCGCTTTTTGTACAGGAAAATGATGTTACTTTATAGCGCCGATCTCTTTGTAGTACTTCTCTGCGCCGGGGTGAAGCGGGATCTGGATGTACTTAAGGTTCTCGGGGGACATCGAAGCGATACGGGTATTGACGTTGAGGATGTCAGCCTTCTTGTCATAGAGAGCCTTGGTCATCTTGTAAGCGTTGTCGGCGTCGAGTTTGTCGCTGGTCACGAGAACGTTCCAGCTGGCCATCGACTTGACGGGAGCTGTCTGGCCCTTATAGGTGTTTGCGGGAATATCAAAGGGCAGATAGTAGGGGAGCTCTTTGCAGAGATTCTTGACGACTTCGGGCTCAAAGTCGCAGAGGTCAGCCGTTCCGACTGTCATGATCTCGACGACTCCGGCGATGCCGAGCGCGCCGACGGTAAGTCCGGCGTCGATGTTCTTATCGGCGAATGCCGTAGCTGTATCGGAAAGTCCGAGGTTCTCCGGCTTGATATCCTTGTCGGGGTCGATTCCGTTGGCTTTAAGAAGCGTACGGACCGTTACTTCGGTTCCGCTTCCGACCGCACCGACGGATACGCGTTTGCCCTTAAGGTCTTTCAGTGTTTTGATGCCGCTTCCCTTCGCAACGAGGAAGTGGATAGGCTCAGCATAAAGGGGAACGAGTCCGCGGAGGCCCTTCATGGCCTTTCCTTCGAACTGTCCTTTGCCTTCATATGCAAAGTAGTAGAGCCCGTCTGCAAAAATGACTTCCGCTTCGCCTTTGCCGAGCAGGGCAAGGTTCTGCGCCGTGCCGCCGGTCGACTGGGCATTCGCCTTCATGCCGGGGATGCTGGAGTTCCATACCTTAGCCATCGCGGCTCCGACCGGGTAATAGGTTCCGCCGGTGGATCCGGTGCCGATGTTGATGAAGGTCGCCGCAGAAGCTGCTGCTGCGAACGAAAGGATGATTGCTGCTACGAATGCGAACTTGACAAATTTCTTCATTTGAACAGGCACTCCTTTATGAGATTTTTGAAACATCTGCCGTGCTGCATGGGGCAGAGCCTCTCTTTTACCTCGCAGCCGATTTATGCAAACCCCGCATTTTTGTATAAACCGGTTACTCGATTGCGTTATTATAGCAAATTATCTGATTAAGATATAAACAAAAACTTACCTATTTTTTTATATATTTCGACCGTGACAAATATCGATTATCATAGTACATGCATTATCTTTTTGTAATTACTATCAATAAACAGCGTTTCTTCCCAAATCATGCGCCGATAGCTGTCAATTCCCTCACAGCGATATTTCATGTCGGGCACATCATGCCGAAGCAGCGATGGAAACGGGAGGGAAGCCCTGCTGCGTTTCGCTGCAGCGTAGCGCCTCTTCATTTGCAGTGCTTCTCAGCGCCCGAGTGAAGTTTTTTTCACAAAATATCGGAACTGTCATTGACATTCCGGCGCATATTATTAAAGGGCCTTTTTTGTGCTCAAACAGCACTTTAGTCATCAGATATACGGGACCTTC
>JAFYJW010000040.1 GCA_017537925.1 Synergistes sp.
GCGAAGATATACGCAACGCTCTGCTTTATGCTGCAGCAAAGCCGCAGCAAAGCGGCAAAAAAACAAAGAAATGACCCTTAGCTGATCTTGTGCAAAAAACGTCTGTTTTTCCACAGCGGCCGGACTCACGGATTCTTTCGTGTTCCGGCCGCTTTTTCGCGATGTCTTTAATAAACGCGCGGGAAGCCGAATATCCTGCAGAGCCGCGGCGGCCGGTTTGAAAAAACAATGAATGATGATAATATTGTTTCTGTAATGTTTTCATGCACTCCGCAAATATTAAGATCAAAAACTAAATGCATAAATTCATGGTAACGCAGACAGAAAGGAGACAGAAACTATGCAGAAACGTATAACAGACAAATCACTTAGCTGCCTTTACAAAGCATTTCTTACGGCAGCCATGCTCTTTGTCATCGCAATGTCGGCCGCGGCGCCTGATTTCGCTTTTGCCCATGGAGGCGGAGGCGGCGGGGGTGGCCATGGCGAAGAACCCGGACAGCAGGAAACTACGCAGGAAGATAAAGAAACAGCTAAAAATAAACAGAAGCTTTTCTGGGCCAAGCAGAAAATGAGCAAGGCCTTAAACAAGCTGATCCGGCATCAGGAATATATGAAAACAAAGATACACTCCCCGAAAACATATAATTATTCTTCGGAACAGTTAGTCGCGGACATTAGGGAAGAGGACAAACTGCAGAAGGAACTTGCGGCCAGACAGGAGGAAGTAAAAAAGCTTTGCAGCGAAATGGACGTCAAGCCGCCGGCAGAAGCCATGTTGGTGAGGCCGAGCGTACTCACAGAGGCAGACAGCTTAGCGGCACAGCATTTGGAAAGCGAAAAGACTACGCTCGATATGTTATTTGACGACAGCAAAAACATACAAAATGCCGAAATGATCCTCGGCACTTCGGACACTCATGGGGACACGCCAAGCGCCGGGCTTAGGGTGGACGACAGGCCCGTCTGGGAGAAAACTAACTATGACCCGCTGGATTACGACTTTGGAGACCCGTGGCTTGATGATTAGAGGCAAAACCGCGCGCTGTCTCTTTGCCGCATGCCTAAATGGAGGAAAACAACATGAAAAATAAACTCGCATCTTTACTTGCCGCGCTGCTCTGCCTTGCCGTCTTTGCGCTTCCGGCAGCCGCCGAAAAGGGATTCACCGAGATCAAACGCGACAAAAACATCATCCTTTTATTCAAAAACGACTCGGTAAAGGATAAGGGTGATTATGTGTTCGGTCAGGTCAAGGTCGTATACTTAAAACCTGTGAAGACGCCGAACGGCCAAACAGCCTCCGCCGGCGTCTGGTCCTACGCGGTCGACAAAAAAGAAAAACAGGCCAAGACCCTGGTGCAGGCGATGTACGACAGCAAGAACAAAAAGATATACAGCCGCGCCTATAACTTCATCGGCGCCAAATACAGACCGATAAGGCCGGGCACCGCGGGCGAAGATATACGCAACGCTCTGCTTTATGCTGCAGCAAAGCCGCAGCAAAGCGGCAAAAAAACAAAGAAATGACCCTTAGCTGATTTTGTGCAAAAACCGTCTGTTTTTCCGAAGCGGCCGGACTCGCGGATTCTTTCGTTCGTGTCCCGGCCGCTCTTTTCTTCTGTCCTTAAAACATTTATGCGATATAATTATCATAAAAGGAGTGTGAAGCAAAAATGGAAATAACGGTCTTTTCTACAAAAACCTGCCCCTGGTGCAGAAAAGTTGAAGAATTTCTTGACGGCATGGGAGTACAGTACACTAAAAAGGACATAACCGGCGACCGTGCTGCCGCAATGGAAATAGTGAAAAAGACAAGGCAGATGGGCGTGCCGGTAACAAAGATCGGCGAGAAGTATATCGTCGGCTACGACCCGGAAGCGATCAAAGAAGCTCTCGGCACGGCCGATAACTAATACCATGGCGAAGATATCCTTTTCTTTCGGCGCATCCCTCGGCAGAAGCTCTCTGTCAGCGGCGGCCCTCAGGGCAGAATATGAAGATCGTATCCTGAAAGCGGCAGAATGGCTCGAAAAGACGCCGGCTGACGTATCCGGACACGGCTGGATGGTTTTGCCCGGCTGCGCGGCTGATGAGATCAAAAAGACCGCAGAATGGCTTTCCGGCTACGATAATATAATCCAGGTCGGAATAGGCGGATCCGCGCTCGGGAACCTCATGCTCAACCAGGCTCTCACCGATATTTTTTACAACGAAAAAGACGGCGGGCCGAAGTTTTTCCTTGCGGACAATCCCGATCCGTGTAAGGCCCGTTCGATAATGGATCTTGCCGGCAAAGGGCGCACGGCCCTCGTCGGAGTCAGCAAGTCCGGTTCTACCGCAGAAACTATGACGCAGTTCCTCTGGTTCCGCGACGAACTGGCCAAAAGAGAGCAGAGCGACAAAGATATCCTTGTGATAACGGACCCGGAAAAAGGGATATTCAGAGCCTTTGCAAGATCTTCCGGATGCCGCGTCCTTGACCTTCCGGCCTCCGTCGGAGGACGCTATTCGGTGCTTTCTTCGGCGGGGCTTGCAACAGCGGCAGCGCTCGGCATAGATATCGACTCGCTGCTTAAAGGCGCTGCCTCGATGAAAAAATTCCTCAGCGAAGAAAAGGATTTCGACAAAAACCCGGCGTTCAAGATGGCGGCGCTGCATCTGCTGCATGAGAGCGAAAAGAGAAATATGTCCGTGTTAATGCCTTATTCGTCGAGGATGGCTTATTTTGCGGAATGGTACGCGCAGCTCTGGGCCGAAAGCCTCGGCAAAAAAGCTCTGGGGACGACCCCGGTGCGGGCTCTTGGAGCAATAGACCAGCACTCGCAGGTGCAGCTCTATACCGAGGGGCCGGACGACAAGCTCTTTACGATCATATGTATAGAGAGCCACGGCGAAGAAGTCACCGTGCCTAAAGTCGAACGCGAAGAGCTCTCGCCGCTCAAGTACCTTGAAGGACAGGCGCTCGGCGAGATGCTCGGCCTTGAAGCAAAAAGCACCGCGGCCGCCATCGTAAAGAGCGGCAAGCCTGTCATTTGGATCGAGATGGAGAAGCTTGACGCGGAAAACCTTGGCGCGCTGATATTCTTCTACGAGTACCTAACAGCCATAACAGGCGGCGCGATGGGGATAGATCCCTTCGACCAGCCCGGAGTGGAGCAGGGCAAGAAGTACACCTACGGGCTGATGGGAAGAACAGGCTACGAAAAAGACGCAGACGAAGTGAACAAATGGTTCGAAAGGATAAATTCTGACAGGATATAACGCCGGCTGCCCGATATACCGTTCGGTCAAATGCTGAACGCCATGTAAATATAACTCCCGGTCACCTGTACGGATGGCCGGGAGTTTCTTTAACTGTTTAGCGGTAACTCAGACGGACCGACGTGCAATTACGCCGGCGTGTCGTGCCGCCAGCAGCGCCTTTACGGATAATAACCGCGGGAGGCTGTTTATTCAGGCGGGACTCCGCGCCGCTTTCAGTCGGAGATCTTCAGTCTGATGAAATCTCCGCTCAGATTCCAGCTTTTTTCCAGGATATTGTCAGTCGCGCCCGGCTGCATCCATGGCAGCATATTGGCCATGCCGTAAGCGTCGACGATCGCTATGAAACGCTCTCCGCTGTCATTTATATACAGATAAACGCCTTCCGGCTGCTGCTTTGCCATTTCCGGATACCTCCGCCGAAGATATGAAACAGAGTTATTATAGCATCTGCCGCCGGGACGTGCCTCAGGTAAGTTTCATCCTGCAGTACGCATGGACACATCCGATGAAAAGATGCGCCGGAGCCCGGCGTCGTTTTAATGCCGTTTAGGGCGCGCCGCTTTTCCGCTCGGCGGCTTGACATCATAAGGATTATTTCATATACTTAGCAGGTTTTAGAATACGCATGGTGCGGGTTTGATAAATGCCTGTAGGCTGCCCGGCACACAGCGGAGGAGGAAAAAATATGTATGCAGTGATCGAACAGGGCGGAAAGCAGTACAGGGTTGCCGAAGGCGACAAATTCAGAGTCGAAAAGCTCAACGCCGAAGACGGCGCCTCTGTTGATTTCGATAAGGTCATTCTCCTTGGCAAAGATGACGGCGCAGTCATTGGCACGCCGTATGTCGAGGGAGCAAAGGTGACGGCTAAAGTCATCGAGAGCGGCAAAGACGACAAAGTGATCGTTTTCAAATACCGCAGGAAGAAGAACTACAGGAAATTCCGCGGCCACAGACAGCAGTACACGCTCGTCCAGATAGAGACGATCTGCGCTTAGGAACCGGATAGAGGGAGGAAATTGAATCATGGCACATAAAAAAGGTCAGGGAAGCTCTACAAACGGCCGCGACAGTCAGCCGAAATATCTTGGCGTAAAACGCGGAGAAGGTTCCTGGGTAAACGCGGGGACTATCATCGTGCGTCAGCGCGGAACGAAATTCCATCCGGGGCAGCATACGGGACTTGGCCGCGATTATACGATCTTTGCCCTCAAACCGGGAAGGGTCCATTTCCTTACGAAGGCCGACCGCAAATATATAACAGTCGAGCCGGAAGCTGCCGAGACAGAGTAATCATAAACAACAATATTACAGTCAGAGGACATTCATATTTATACCGCTGACAGCGTAAGTAAATATTATAGGGGGCCCTTCAGGTGCCCCCTTTTTTTCGATGTGGACGATCGGAAGGTGAGAGCATGAGATTTGTTGATTCGCTGCGCATATCAGTCAAAGCCGGACGCGGTGGAAACGGATGCATGAGTTTTCTGCGCGAACGCTTCAAGCCCAACGGGGGACCGGACGGCGGAAACGGAGGACGCGGCGGTAGCGTTATATTTGAGGCGACCAACAGTCTCCAGACTCTTGCCGACCTTGAATATATGCACCATATAAAGGCAGAAAACGGCGGGCACGGCAAAGGAGCCTCCAGAAACGGGCACGCCGGGGAAGACAGAATAATCAGCGTTCCGTGCGGAACTCTTATATACGACGCTGAAACAGGCGAGGGCTGCGCCGACCTGGTGGAGCCCCATGACCGCTTCGTCGCCGCGCGCGGCGGACGCGGAGGACGCGGCAACAAATACTTTGCCAGTTCAAGGCGCAAAGCTCCGCGCTTCTGCGAGCAGGGAGAAAACGGCGAAGAGATAACGCTGCTCCTCGAACTGCGTCTTATAGCCGATATTGGCCTCGTAGGACTCCCGAATGCCGGCAAATCAAGCATACTTGCCGCGATCTCAAACGCTCAGCCTAAAATCGCCAACTATCCTTTCACGACTCTCACGCCCAATTTAGGGGTATTGAACACCGGAGACGAAAACATAGTGATTGCCGACCTGCCTGGCCTTATCGAAGGAGCGCACACAAACAAGGGCCTCGGACTGGATTTCCTCCGCCATATCGAAAGGACCAGGCTGTTAGTGCATGTCCTGAGCGTCGAGAGCGGAAATTATGATAAAATAATCAGTGACTTTGAAGTTGTGCGGCATGAAATGAGAGAATACGACAGTGCTCTCGATAACCGTCCGTTTTTTGTTATAGCAAACAAATCGGACGAAGTCGAAGGAAAAGAGGCCGAAGAACTCTTTGCCGGCTTATCCGCTTATTTCTCTGATATGGGAGTCAAAATGATCGTTACAAGCGCTCTTACAGAAGAAGGAATAGCGGATGCGGCAAATGAGATCATAAGATTTGCAAACAGTCACCCACGTCCGCAGAGCAATGTAAGGCTTTTTGCCATAGAAGAAAAACTGCCCAAATCAACTCCGAACAGAAAAAGGGCAAAGATACAGATCATATCTCTGCACGACGGCGGCTACAGGATACTGCACAGGCAGCTGGAGAATTTTACGGAGCGGTGCGATTTCAGTCAGGAAGAAAACGTTGCGCGTTTTACGCGTCTTCTTCGCAAATACAAAGTCGAAGAGCTTCTTGAAGCTGCCGGAGCGGTGGCGGGCGACAGCATAAGCATAGGGTACAAGGAATTCAACTTCTATCCGGATTATTATCCGGAAGAAGACGCGGAAGAAACAGAAGAGGAGCCGGCAGACGAAGAACAGACACTGCCGGAAGAGAGCGGCAGCGAAAACTGACCGCGCTTTCGCATATCATAAAAATCGAAAATCTACCGGAGCAGGATGCTATGTCTGAAAGACGCAAAATAGGAATAATGGGAGGCACATTCGACCCTATACATAACGGTCACCTTCTTGCCGCTGATGAAGCGCATGCGGCGCTTGGCCTCTCCGAAGTCATATTCGTACCGACAGGGCAGCCGCCGCACAAGGCAAATCAAAAGGTCACTTCCGCGGAAGAACGCTATATCATGGCGGAAATGGCTACAGCGAACTGTCCGTATTTCACCGTTTCCAGAATCGAGATAGACCGTGCAGGAGAAAGCTATACGATAGACACGCTCCGCACTCTGCATTCGATGCCCGAATACAAAGATGTGCTTTTTTATTTCATAACCGGTCTCGACGCGGTCCTGAACATAATGACATGGAAAAATCCCGAAGAGATAATTCAGATGTGCAGCTTTGTCGCGGTGAGCCGCTACGGCTATTCGCACAACAGAGTGGAACTGCTGCCGCAGGATCTGCGCGACAAGATAATTCCCCTTGAGATACCGCTGCTTGCTATCTCAAGCACAGAGCTGCGCGAACGGATAAGGACAGGCAGGAGCATAAAGTTTATGGTGCCTGCCGCGGTCGAACAATTCATAATGAAAAAATCTCTCTATAAACATTAGGCGGGGGAGAACCTGTGAAAAAACCTTTAACCTACTTTCTGATAGTGCTCTGCGGCCTGGCAGCTCTCTGCGGAGGAGCCGCGGCCAGGATATATTTTGCCTGGCATTCTACCAAAGAAGATATAATGACGGCGTTTGAGACCGAAACAAAAAATAAAACAGACGACAGTTATTCGGAACTCCTGAAGCAGCAGGGCAAATTCAACATACTGCTGATGGGTGAAGACAACGTCGAAGGTTCGCGCCGCTCAGACACTATACTCTTTATCGCGATAGATATAGACGACAAGGATATCCGCGTGATATCGCTGCCTCGCGACACCAGAGTCCAGATACCGCGCCACGGCCTGCAGAAGCTCAATCACGCGTTTGCCTACGGCGGCCCCGACCTTATGAAGGCAACGGTCGAAAAATACCTTGAAGAGCCTATCCTTTATTATGTGATAGTAGACTATGAGAGCTTCCCGGAATTCATAGACATGCTGGGCGGCGTTGACATAGACATACAGAAAAGAATGCGTTATGTTGACAGAGCCGGCAAGTTAGACATCAATTTCAGCCCGGGCAGACACCATCTTGACGGCAAACAGGCGCTGAACTATGTCCGCTTCCGCAAAGACCAGCTCGGCGACATAGGACGCATACAGCGCCAGCAGCAGTTCATAAAAGCCCTGATCAAAAAAGCCTACGATCCCCGCGTAATAGTCAAATTCCCGGAGCTTGCCTCGCAGGCGATGAAGATATTCAGGACCGATATGCCGCCTACGCTTGCGGTACAGCTGGCCGGATTTATACAGAACGAAATAGGACGCGACAGGATGTTCTTTTCGATGCTTCCCGGTGATTCCGTGCTGATCGACAAGCTCAGCTACTGGAAGGGCGATCTTAAAGCTGCAAAGGCATTCCTTAACGCGCCTGTAGCGACCCTGATCTCTGGAGATCTCAAAGAAGGCAGCGGAAGGAACGCAAAACAGGTGGACTTCACGACCGCGGGCGACGGAAGCGATGAATCTTATGAAGACGAGCCGGCGCCTGAGAAGGGCGCAGCGCAGGCGGGCGAAAAGATAAATACAAATAAATTTGTAAGCAGCGCGCCAACGAGAGAAGGCATCATAGAACTTGTTAAATCTATGCCTGAATCCGTCGCTGTGCTGAACGGAGTAGGGAAGTCCGGCGTAAGCGCAGAGGTGGCGACTCGTCTCCAGCAGCTCGGAGTCGACGTTATACACTCCGGAAACGCAAAACATTTCGACTACCGCTACTCAAGCGTCGTATATCCCACGAACGCCGGCGAAGGCGTCAAACTCAGCGCAAAGAAGTTAGGAGAGCTGCTCAATATCCCGAAAAACCTTGTGCGCCCGAGCAAACAGGCTTTTTATGCCTCGATCATTGCGGGGCACGACTATGCAAAACTTATAAAACTGCTCGACGATCTGCTTGTCGTCGCAAATTCCGGGAACGAAAACGGGGAGTGATAACGTAATGGCAGAAAAACCTGAAAACTTCTGTTCGCCGTATATGAAGCTGATTGACGCGCTTCTTGATAAACATGCGCTTGACGTAAGCGCACACAACCTGAAGGATATCTCCGGCTTCGCCGACGTCTTTATCGTCGCCATCGCACGCTCCGAGCTCAACGCAAAAACCCTCAAGGAAACGGTAAAGGATATCCTTGACGAATCAGGCGTCAATTACCGTATAGAAGGGGAGAACAGCACAAGGTGGACGCTGATAGACGCAGGCGACCTTATTGTAAACATACTGAGCAGGGAAGGGCGCGATTACTACCGTCTCGACTCGCTGTGGGGAGACGCGCCTACCGAGAAATTTGAAGACAGGGATGAATAATATGGAATGTATTTTTTGCCGCATAAAAGATTACGTACTGGAAAACGAACTTGCCTACGCGGTGTTTGACGTAATGCCTGTCAACAAAGGACATATGCTCATAATTCCCAAAAGGCACGTTCAGAACTATTTTGAGATAACAGCTGAAGAAGAGGCCGCGATGCTTGATCTGCTGCATAAAGGGCAGAAGCTTATCGAAGAAAAATATCATCCCGACGGCTATAACTTCGGCGTCAACTGCAACCGCTGCGCAGGACAGTCTGTGATGCACGTGCATATGCACCTGATACCGAGATATGAAGGCGACTGCAGCAACCCTCTCGGCGGCGTGCGCGGAGTTATCCCCGAAAAAATGGGATATGTGCTCGGCAAGAAAGATTAAAACCTCTTAGACATTACAGGAGACCAGGACTCTGAAAAGATGAGAATAGCTGTCGCAGGCATAGGCGGTATAGGCGGGATATTAGGCGGCGTTCTTGCCGCAAAAGGCGCCGATACCTATTTTCTTGTACGCGGAGAAAACCTTAAAGCTATACGGAATAACGGCTTAAAGGTCGATTCTGTGTTGTGGGGCAGTTTTATCGCACGCCCTGCCGCATCGTCGGACAATGCGGCGGATCTTGGAATCATGGACGCTGTTTTTATCTGCTGCAAAGGACATGCGCTCAGATCGATGTGTCTTGCGGCAGCCCCTATGGTCGGCAAAGATACGCTTGTCGTGCCCCTTCTTAACGGAGTGGGGGTATCAGACCTTATGCGTCCGTATCTGCCTGAATGCAGGCTGGCAGACGGTTCTATATGGGTCTTCAGCCATATTGAGGGTCCCGGCCACGTAGCACATACGTCGGGAAAATGCCGCGTCGTATTCGGCATGAAGGACGGAAGCCGTCCCGATACTCTTGATAAGCTTGCATCTGAACTTAACAGCGCGGGAATAGAGGCGCGGGTATCGGATAATATACAGCTTGACTGCTGGAAAAAATACCTTGCGATGGGCGGAAACAGCGTCCTTTTCTGCTATTATGACGGGAATACCGGCGAAGTCCGCAGCCATCCTGAATACAAAGAAGTAATGCGCGCGATAGCAAACGAAATGATCTCCGTGGCAAAAGCTCTCGGCATAAATATGCCGGAAGACTCGGCAGACAAATACGTGGAAAATTTTTCAAGCTTTTCACCTGAAACGATAAACTCGCTTTACAGGGACTTGATCAGCGGCGTTCCGCCGGAAAAGACCGAACTGGATCACCTTATCGGCAGCATGATTCGTCTCGGAAAAGAAACGGGCGTAAAAACGCCTTACCACGAAGCCGCATATGAAAATGCCTGCCGGCGCTATGGCAAGCACTGATACCGATATTGAAGCATCTGCGGGGGAGTTATTTTAAAAAATATATAATGTCCTATAATTTATCTTATGTTATATAAAGGCGGCCAAAATAGAGCCTTTCCGTAACAATATATATTAAACGGCCACGGCTATGACGTTTTTTACCGCATAAATTGCAGATATAACGTACAACTTATCAATACTGTTTTTGACAAGATTCCTAAATTCATCCTTTATAGCGGCCTGATTCAACTGTATAATTTTATCGGACATGGCACTAAACCCTTCCTCGGTTGTGATTTTGTGTGGTGACTTAATCTTACCGAGTGGTTATAGACCATGTCTATCTTTTTATGAATTTGCGTAACCTATTTCACTTTATCAAACATAAAACTCCCGCGGCTGATAAAACCGCAGGAGTTTTGTCGTTAAAGGATCAACTTATATAAAAGATAACCTGTTATTTAAAGAATTTCTCCCAATATCCGGTAGCAAGTATTATCAGAACTATGACCGGCGCTATGTATGTCAGGTAGAAACGCAGCGACGCCGGCACCTTGAGTCCTGTACCCATATCCGCTTCCTTTATGAAGTTGTCCCAGCCCCAGCCGTAGCGCATGACGCAGAAAAGCAGATAGACAAGAGCTCCTATCGGCAGCAGGTTGTTGCTGACGATAAAGTCTTCAAGGTCAAGCACCATCGAGCCTTCGCCGAAGGGCTGGAAGCCGGACCAGATGTTGAAGCCGAACGCGCACGGCAGCGCAAGTATGAATACCGATATACCCGTGAACAGCGCGGCTTTTCCGCGTTTCCAGCCGAAGTGATCCATAAAGCCGGCAAGGATGTTCTCAAAGACCGCAATTACGGTAGAAAGCGCCGCAAAGCTCATGAACAGGAAGAAAAGCGCGCTCCAGAAGCGTCCCTGCGGCAGATGGTTGAACATGTTCGGAAGCGTTACAAAAATAAGCCCTGGGCCGGCGCCCGGGTTGATGCCGTAGGCAAAGCATGCCGGGAAGATTATGAGCCCTGCCGTGATGGCGACCGCGGTATCCAGAGCGGTCACTATGATCGACTCCCCTACCAGCGAACGGTCGCGCCCGATGTAGCTGCCGAATATAGCCATGCTGCCTATGCCTATGCTGAGCGTGAAGAAGGCCTGCCCCATCGCCGCGTAAACGCTCGTCCAGAGACCATGTTCCACAAGGTGGCTGAAATCCGGTTTAAGATAGAACTCAAGCCCCTTGCCGGCTCCCGGCAGCGTCACTGAACGCAGCACCAGCGCGAGCATTATCAGAAGAAGCCCGCACATCATTATCTTGGTCACACGCTCGACTCCTCCGCGCAGCCCCGAGAAGCAGACGACAGTGCCGATAAACACGGCAAGAGCCATCCAGAATACCAGCGCCTGAGGAGATGACAGCAGACCGCCGAAGACTCCGCCCACCTCGTCAGGAGTAAGCCCGGTCATGCGCCCCGCAAGGGAATACCATGTGTAAGCCAGCATCCACCCTGTAACAACGGTATAAAACATCATAAGGATATAGTTGCCGGCCCAGGCTATATACCCCCACAGCGACCAGACGCCGTGCTGCGGGCACAAAGTCGTAAATGACCTTACCATGCTCTTCTGAGAGGCACGCCCTACCGCGAACTCCATTACCATAATCGGCATCGCAAGCAGCAGAAGGAAAATAATATACATCAATACGAATGCCGCGCCGCCGTACTGCCCCGTGATAAAGGGGAAGCGCCACACGTTGCCGAGTCCTATTGCGCAGCCTGCGGAAAGAAAGATAAATCCTATTCTGCTCCCAAGCGATTCGCGTTCATGTTCTGCCATTAAAATACCTCCGCTTCAGAAATAAAAATAATTAAGCACTTATATTACCTGTAATAAAAGCATCTGCAGCGATTATTGTCAAACATCTCTGCAGGCGGTCATGATTATAAGCGAAATAATTATAATCGAAAAAACACAAGATGCCAGCCGAAGCCGGCATCCTGTGCGGAATATTTTACAAAACTGTTTTCAGCAGACAGGAAGAAAGAGTTCCCAGCGACATGATCTATACCCCGCAGGGGAAGATTCACATCGCGTTTTTGACTATCTGTATGAATACCTCAGGCTTCAGCGAAGCGCCGCCGACAAGGACTCCGTCTATATCGGGCTGGGACATGATGCCTTTGGTATTCTCCGGCTTTACGCTGCCTCCGTACAGTATTATAAGTTTATCTGCGGTTTCAGTGCCGAATGCCTCTTTTGAAAGCCCGCGTATAAAGCGGCATACTTCCCCGGCGTCGGCGTCGCTTGCGGTCTTTCCGGTACCGATCGCCCATACCGGCTCATAGGCAACTATTATCTTTTCCGCGACCGTCGCCGCGTCAAAGCCTTTAAGACCTTCGTCGAACTGTCTTTTGATAACGTCAAACGCTTTGCCTGCCTCGCGCTCATCAAGGGTCTCCCCTACGCAAAGGACAGCGGTCAGACCGCCTTCGACGGCAGTGTGCATTTTTTTATTCAGCTCTTCATCGGTCTCGCGGAATATATGGCGTCTTTCGCTGTGCCCGACGAGCGTGTGCGTCGCGCCTATCTCGGTGATCATCGGGACGGACGTTTCGCCGGTAAAGGCGCCCTTCAGTTCCCAGTGGCAGTTCTCCGCTCCGATTATGACCGGCATGCCGCCGCTTTCCTGCACTGCGGTAAGCAAAGAAACTGCGGGTACAAAGAACGCTATCTCCTCGGCGCCTGACGCTACATTTTTGCCTGTTTCCGGCGAAGCCTTCAGCTCGGCCGCAAATTTGTTCAGGAATTCTTTCGTTGCCGCGGGTCCGTTATGCATCTTCCAGTTTCCGGCTATGAATTTTCTCCGCATTTCTCTGAGTCTCCTTGTATATATATAATGTTATCAAAAATATATGCCAAAGACATTTTCGCCGCTGTTTAATATAACATTATCATTAAATTAAAAGGGCGGATGATCCGCCCTTTTAATTCAGTCGTTATTTCCGTCAGCCTATAACGTAAGGCTCTATGCCCGGAAGGCTCTTGCCCTCGAAGAACTCAAGGCTTGCTCCCCCTCCGGTGGAAACGTGGGATACTTTATCCTGCATTCCAAACTGAGCGATCGCGGCCGCCGAATCGCCGCCTCCCACTACCGTAAGAGCGCCTGCTGCCGTGGCGTCAGCCAGCGCTTTAGCGACGGCTTCCGTTCCCTTTGCAAAAGCGGGCATTTCAAAAACGCCCATGGGACCGTTCCACAGCACGGTTTTGGCGCCCAAAATCTCTTTTGCAAAGAGCTCCGCGCTTGAAGGTCCGATATCAAGGCCCATCTGATCCGCGGGGATAGCGTCTGCCGCAACGACGGACGCCGGGGCGTCGGCTTTGAATTCGGGAGCGACTACCGCGTCGACAGGAAGGAGAATCTTCACGCCCAGTTCCGCAGCTCTTGCAAGCATCTCTGAAGCAAAGCCGAGCTTTTCGGTCTCGCAGAGAGACTTGCCCACTTCCCTGCCCTGCGCCTTCAGGAATGTAAAGGCCATACCGCCGCCGATAACGATGCTGTCAACTTTTTTCAGCATATTCTCGACTACCGCGATCTTATCCGAGACCTTCGCGCCTCCTAAAATGAGGACAAAGGGCTTTTTCGGATCATCGCGGGCAGCGGAGAGCATCGTGATCTCACGGTCGATAAGCTTGCCCGAGAAGGACGGAAGCAGCTCCGCTGCGGCCCTTGTCGAGGCGTGAGCCCTGTGCGCGGCGCTGAAAGCGTCCATTACAAAGACGTCAAAGTCTTTTGTGAGCTTTTTTGCGAACCCGGAGTCGTTCTTTTCTTCCTCAGGGTAGAAACGCACGTTTTCAAGAAGCAGCACTTCGTCCTCTTTCCATGAGGATACCGCTTTGTCCACTTCTTCTCCGATGCAGTCGGGAACAAAACGAACGTTCCAGCCCGTAATAGCGGCAAGCTCCTCTGCGACGGGAGCAAGGGAGTACTTCAGGTTAACAGTCCCCTTCGGCCTGCCGAGGTGCGAAACCAGCGCTATGCGGGCCCCGTATTCGCGCAGCTCATTGAGAGTCGGAAGGTGAGCTTTTATCCTCGTGCAGTCGCTTACGCGGCCGTCGGCCGTCGGGACGTTGAAGTCTACCCTTACAAGGACTTTTTTACCTGCTACATCCTGACGTGAAAACGTCTTCAGACGCATAATTTACAGTCCTTTTGCGAGTATATAGTCCGCGAGGTCGACGATCCTGTTGCTGTATCCGAACTCGTTGTCATACCATGAAAGGATCTTGACCATCTTGTCGCCCATCATCAAGGTATGTTTCGGAGCAAATATCGACGAATTGGTGTTCCCTACGAAGTCCATCGAAACGAGGTCTTCCGGCTCATATTCCAGGATGCCTTTGAGCGCGCCTTCCGCCGCTTCCTTCATTGCTGCATTGACTTCGTCCGCTGTGGTCGGTTTTTCCAGTACGGCCGTGAGGTCGACGATCGAGACGTCCGGCGTCGGGACTCTGAGCGCAAAGCCGTTCAGCTTGCCTTTAAGCTCGGGCATTACTTCGGAGATGGCCTTTGCCGCTCCGGTCGTCGTCGGGATGATCGAAAGAGCCGCAGCTCTGCCGCGGGAGAGAGTCTTATGCGGGAAATCGAGGGTCTTCTGATCGTTGGTGTAGGCGTGGATCGTGTTCATAAGGCCTTCCTTGATGCCGAACTTGTCCTGCAGGACTTTGCAGACCGGGGCAAGGCAGTTCGTTGTGCATGAAGCGTTGGAGATGATGTTGTGCTTCGCAGGATCATATGAGCCTTCGTTTACGCCCATAACTATGGTTACATCATGGTTTTTGGCCGGCGCCGATATTATGACTTTCTTTGCTCCGGCTTCGATGTGCGCCTTGGCGGCATTGGCATCCGTATAACGGCCTGTTGACTCTATAACGAGATCGACTCCCATTTCCTTCCACGGAAGCTTCGCCGGATCGGGTTCGGCAAGTGCTCTGACGCGCCGGCCGTTGATAACGAGGTAATCTCCGTCAACTTCAACAGTGCCGGGGAAGCGGCGGAATACCGAATCGTACTTGAGAAGATACGCAAGCGACGAAGGCGGCGTCAGATCGTTGATAGCTACGATCTCAAAGTTATTATTCTTTCCGTTTGTGAAGTAAGCGCGGAGAGAGAGACGGCCGATGCGGCCAAAACCGTTGATTGCAACTTTGTACTTCTTAGCCATGATTGAAGTGCCTCCTTGAAATTTTTGGGACCTGTTTTGTAAAAAAACAGGAATAAGTTTTGAATTTATTCCTGTTTTTATTGATTCTGCTACTTACCTGTACTTATGTCAATTACGTTTTTCTGTTCCGATGCTTCCGCGGAAACGAAAAAACCCGCGTCACTGCTCCGTTTCAAGATTTTCATGCAGGACCCGCAGCAGCTCGCCGAGAGAGATCGCGGAAAGCACATCCCCGTGCGGCCGGTACGGCATTATTCCGTCGAAGAGCTGCGCCACCCCGCAGAGACAGCCGTGCCTCAGGTGTGAGTTGAACGGACGTATGAATGCCCATCCGAGATCCTTTCTCTTCGGGTTATACTTCAGATATGCCGTTATAAACTCTCCGAGCAGCCACGGCCATGCCATGCCGCGGAAACGGGCCTTTTCGCGCTGGTCTGAGCGTCCCTCCGAACGCCCCTTGAACTTATCGTGGCGCGGGTCGAGCGTGCGCAGTCCGTAGGTCGTGTAAAGCGTGTTCCAGCAGAGGCGGATCACGCTCTGAGCCGCTTCGGGCTGCAGCGGACTGAACGGAAGAGAAACAGCAAGTATCTGGTTCGGCCTTATGGCTCCGTCGCCGGTGAATGTTTCGGGATCGACAAAATCATAGAGCCCGTTCATATCAAAGCTCCAGAATGTGTCGCAGAAGGACTTTCCGCATTTTTCGGCCGCTTTGGCGTATTTTTCGGCAGAGGCCGCGTCAGCGTATTTTTCCGCGCACCTGAGCGCGTTGTACCACAGCGCGTTGACTTCGACCAGGCATCCGCTGCGCTTGACGACGACTTCGTCTCCGGCCACAGTGTTCATCCAGTAGCGGGCGGGGTCGTTTCCGGTCATCACAAGAAGCATATTGCCGCCGCATTTGACGTCAAGCTCTTCAATACCAGAAAGATATCTGTCGGTGACCGCAAAAAGGGCCTTAAGGAGTTTTTCTCTGTCCTGCGGATTCGCTTCCGTATGATGCGACAAGTATTTGTCGACGGCATAAACGAACCAGAGCCCGCAGTCTATGCGCCCGTATTCGGGCTTTTCGTCTTCAAGCAGGCTCTCCGGCATGACCCATCCGCAGCGCTCTGCAGCGGCAGCCCAGTATTTAAGCGTTTTTGCAGCCGTTTTTTCCCTGCCCGTGGCAAGCAGCAGCCCCGGAAGCGCTATAAACGTATCGCATGCCTTCGCCGCAACGGAGGGATAGCCTGTATATATCGGGGCTATGCTTTCGGATCTGTCGTCGACAAGATGGTATGACGAGGCTATCATATCCTGCTCGGCACTGCTGAGCGCCGGGATATTCGCCTGTTCCAGTATATCCTCGAATCTCTTCGCTTCTTCGTTTTCGATCTCGCTGAGCTCTTTTATCGTAAACGTTTCGGGTTTATCGGAAAGTATGATATAGACCACGTCGCCTTCCGACATTTCGTTCGAGACGACGCCGGGAGACCAGAGATGATCCACGCAGGCAGCGTCGCCGTCGTCCTGTTCGTATATAAGGTTTTCAAACCAGAGCGGCTTAAGCGCCCAGGTCCCCGCAGTTGCTGTGCAGCAGCTTACATGTCCCCTTCCGCTCACGCATATGCCGAGACTGTTTTCGGAAGAGACTGAAAAAGCATCCTTCCCCGCTTCAAGACATACCTCGCTGTTTTTCCTGTGCGCAAAGAGAGGGCGCAGGTCAAGGCGAATCCTGCCCGGCGCTGCCAGCAGCTCATACTTTACGACCGTGCATTCTTTTCCGTGAGGCATAAAAATGGATTTCTTAAGCAGAATGCTGTGAATCACAAAGAGCATTGAAGGGAACGGATTACCCTGGTATTCCTGCAGATATCTGTACCCGTCGGGGTATACGAGATCTTTATAGCGGTTTGTCGACAGCTGATACTTTTTGTTGTTGTCAAAAACTGTTTCTTCGATCTTGCTTACAAGGACCGAATGCTGTTTTTCATTTTCAGGCCTTAAGACAAGAAGCCCGTGTTCTCTTCTTGTGTTAGCTCCTATGACGGTGGAAAAACCGTAGCCTCCGCGCCCGTTGGATACGAGAAACTCCCTTCCGGCGCCTTTGTCATAGGTGTTAACGTCAGCCTTTCCTAAGTACATCGGCATCATCCCCTTTACAGTGCTTGCTAAGCATCAGCTCTAATTTACGCCATCTATATTCTACCGTACTTTTGCTGATTGGTCTCGACAAAGTTTGCCCAAGTTCCTTTAAAGTTATGCTCGGATTTCTTTTCCTCGCTTTGACAAGGTCAAGGAGCGGCTCCGGCAGTGAGTCCGCAATGCCCCGGTCTTCCAGTTTTCTTATAAGCTCCATCTGGTCGCGAGCCGCTTCGATGCTTTTTTTTATGTTCGCAGCGTCACAGTTTACCAGCTTGTTTGCATGATTTCGCATCGAACGGAATATCGCGGTCTCCTCAAGCTCAAGCGCCGTCGTCACCAGCCCTATCCGCGAAAGGAACGTTACGATCTGCTGCTGGTCGCGCAGCATGATCTCCCTGCATTCTCCGCGCTTTCTTATGCCGAGGTCGAAAGCGCATGAACGCATTACAGCCTGTATCCTCTCGGCGGCGCCTCTCCCCTCCGGGACGCGCATCATCAGGTAGTAGCCGGTCTTTGGGATATACAGCGAACCGCATCCGCCGAACAGCCCGCGGATCCACCCCCAGTTCCTTGTGCGTTTTGCGGTGGAAGCCGTAACGGATCTCGTGTTTTCCACAGCGGCTCTATCTGCCGCAAAAGTCACTTTGCCCCTTTGCTGCGTGCGCACTATGCGCAGGGAGTATTCATCTTTTGCGTTCCAGCCGCATTCCTCCCATAAACGCATAAGGCGCCTGACGGCAAAAAGACGCGGCGTCGTAAAAAAAACGGTTCCGTTCCTTTCTTCGGAAGGTATGCCGGCAAGTATGCCGGCCGCTTCATTTTTTGACGCTCTGCCTGGCTCGAAAGAGCTCCATTCATCCCACAGAGTGTGCTTTATTCCGTTCACTTTTCCTGCCTCGCGCTCTTCTGTCTCGTGCGGCATATCTCCATTATCGTTTCAGACAGATTCTGCGCATTGTGCCTGAGATATTTTCCGTTTTTGATCTCGCAGTAATCGCCGTATATGACCTTTGACCCCAAAGACTCAAGATACGCCTCTTCCTTGGACGAAAGGTAAAGGGGCTCCGCGCCTATCTTGCCGTAGCTCGATATGAATTCTGTAGGTATCGCGGATTCATTTACCAGCACATAGTTCGGCACGCGGCCGAGGACTCCGGCTATCCAGTCTATATGTGAAAGGATATTCATGCCCTCGGTCTCCTTCGGCTGCGTCATCAGATTTGCGATATACAGGATAGGCGCCGACGTCTCCTTAAGCAGCCCTGTTACTCGGGACAGAAGAAGATTGGGCATTACGCTCGTAAAGAGGCTGCCCGGCCCGAGCACGATAACATCAGCGTCGTCAAACGCGGCGGTAACGGCTTCCACCGGCTCCGCATCGGAGGGCTCGATCCAGAGCTCTGTCAGGTTGCTGCCGTTGTCAGAGACTTCAAGTTCGCCGGTAAGCACGGTGCCGTCCGCCGTCTTTCCTTTGAGCACGACGTTCTCGGTAGTTACGGGCAGGACCTGCCCCCTTATGGCCAGCAGCTTATTCAGTTCAAGAACGGCTCTCTGGAAATCACCCATAAGCTCCGTTGCGGCAAGTATGATTATGTTGCCGAGGCTGTGTCCGTTAAGCTCGCCTCTGTCAAATCTGTAATTCAGGATGCTGCTGAGCGAACTTCCGTTTTCAGCAAGCGCGACTATGCAGTTGCGTATATCGCCTGGCGGCAGCACGCCCCATTCCTGACGCAGCCTTCCGGAGCTGCCCCCCTCGTCCGTAACGGCTACCACTGCCGTTATATTCCTTGTAAAGCCTTTGAGCCCCGCAAGAAGGGTCGAAAGGCCGGTGCCTCCGCCAAGCGCTACGATGTGAGGCCCCATTGAAAGCCTGTATTCCAGCGCGTTTGACATGACATGCCTCGGCGCAGGCGGTTTTCTTATCAGCTTGACACGTTTGCGCGTCGCATAATAAGCGCATGCGACGCCTGCTGCAAAGGCCATTGCAAAGACCATCAGAAAAGAAAAGGTCGTCATCTCAGATTCCCTCTGTCAATGTCCCTGTGCTGGACCCTGACGCGCTTTCCCGACGATCTCAGATAACTGCCGAGAAGTTCCGCGACAGCGACGGACCTGTGCCGTCCGCCTGTACAGCCTACGCAGATATGAAGCTGCTTCTTTCCGGTGTCACCGTAGACAGAGGATACATAGCCGAAAAGAGAGTCGGCGCGCGAAAGGAATTCGCCGAACATCGGGAACGAATGCAGATAGTTGAGTACCGCTTCGTCCTTTCCGGAAAGCGAATGGAGCTCATCCACATAGTTTGGATTTGGCAAAAAGCGCGCGTCTATGATAAAATCCGCGTCCTGCGGCGCACCGTATTTAAAGCCGAAAGAACTGATGATAACGGCAGGCTGTTCCACGGACATGCCGGAGGCCTCAAGCAGTCTCTTTTTAAAATCGGGCAGTTTAAGCCCTGTTGTATCTATCACTATATCCGCGTTTTTTATAATATTATTCAGGCGGGCCCGTTCTGTTTCTATCCCCTGCAGTATCGTGAGGCCTTCTGCCATCGGGTGTCTGCGGCGCGTGGTCTCAAAGCGTCTTACCAAGTCCTCGTTGGAACAGTCTATAAAAATTATCTTTGTTCTTATGCCGTTTTCGCGGAGCTTCGCCACTACCTGAGCCAAGTCGTTCAGCAGCGTTTCGCTTCTTGCGTCGACCACAGCCGCCACGCCCTTTTCCGCGGCGGTGCTGTTGCTCTCTAATATGTCAAAAAGCTGAGGAAGGAGAGCCGGAGGAAGGTTGTCGATCGCATAAAAGCCCTGGTCTTCAAGCACGTTCAGCGCCGATGACTTCCCGGCGCCGGACATTCCCGTTATTATTATGCACTCTCTGCTTTCATTAACCAATATCCATCAACTCGCTTTGCGTGCTCTGAAAGAATATCATCGCCGTTTTGCTTTCTATATATGATTATAACAAATCTTCCCTCGGCTGTTCAGCTGTTGAGCACTTTTGCAAAAAGCAGCTTCTCCGCTCTGCGGCATGCGCTTATGGCAGCGGAGCTGAGCAAATCCGGCACTTGACCAAAGCACTGCAAAGCTGTAATATACTCCATGCGACGGGATGTAGCGCAGTCTGGCTAGCGTACCTGCATGGGGTGCAGGTGGTCGGAGGTTCGAATCCTCTCATCCCGACCATTGAAAACACAAGCCTCTGAGTATAACTCAGGGGCTTTTTCTGTGAACGCCCCCCAAAATGGCGCATCTATCACTTTCATGCGCACCAGCGCAACTCATGCCCGAAGGGCAATTCATGACGTCTCCGTCAATTCACGCGGCGCTGCCGCAATTCATCTCCGAAGGACGTAGGGTCATCGCTCAACTGTAAAATACGAACAATAATTCACAAATTAATATTAAATATTAAAAATTAAAATTTATTAATTATATTGTAGACTGCTGCCGGTATATGTGATAAGATTTTAAAGTTTTTAAAGTATATTTGAGGAGAAGCTGTTTTAGTTGCCTTTGCAGGCAGACAGCCATTCCTCAACGGTACGTTACAGGAAAATGTATGGATATAAATTTGGGAACAGTAATTGAATGTCTTCTGGCCGGTTACCGGCGTTACTATAACGTGACACGGTTTGACGGCGGTTATAATCCGCCGCCGGAAGAGTTTAAGGGGATTTGCGAAGCAGATAAACTGACTCCTCCGGATCTGCCGGAGGATGTTTCTTTTAATGCGCTCTGTGAATATTACGAAAAGGCGGAAGGGTACTTTCTGTTTCACCGTAACGAACTGTGGACGACGCATCAGGAGGAATTCATTTTTCTGTTTTCCGTTCCCGCGCTGACGATGACGGCCTTTGAAGCCTGCCGGGATTATGCCTGTGAGGAAGGCATGAAGCTGGCTCATATCGGCCCCGGGCATATGTACACCTACATTTCGCCCGTAATCGTCTGCAGCACAGCTGAACCGGAAGCAGTGAAGGCTCTGGAGAAATGCAGGATCTATAAAAGCTTTAAGTTTTCGTTCCACGGATGGATGGATTTTCATACAGCCTGCTTTGAGACGTCAAAGCAGAAACTGTATTTTAATCATAGCGGTCTTTGTATGAAAAAGAACCTTGAGAAAGTATTAGGGCTGCGCTGATTCTTTCCTGTTTGGAAAAATCATGAACCGGCGTTTCCCGGGGAACGCTCAATACCGGACGTTCCTGAAAACAGTAAGGGAGGATTTATTGTGAACACTCTGGTATTACTTATCATCTCCATCGCTGTGCTGCTCTGCGGCTACATTATGTACGGCGGCTGGCTGGTCAAACAGTGGGGCGTAGGAGAAGGGAACATTCCGACACCGGCTCACGCGCTGGAAGACGGCGTCGACTATGTACCCGCAAAGGCCCCCGTACTGATGGGGCACCATTTTTCGTCCATTGCCGGCGCAGGCCCTATCACCGGTCCTATAGGCGCGGCCATGTTCGGCTGGCTGCCTGTGACACTGTGGGTCCTTGTGGGCGGCATATTCTTCGGCGGCGTCCATGACTTCGGCGCGCTCTTCGCGTCCCTCCGTCATAAAGGCCAGTCCATCGGCGAAATCATCTCCGTAAACATGTCCCGCCGTGCGAAACGTCTTTTTATTATTTTCTCATACCTGACACTGATTCTGGTCGTAGCGGCATTTGCGGCTATCGTGGCTTCCACCTTCGGCGCCAAGGTCGTGGACGGATCCATTGACTACCAGGCCAGCGCTACCAACGCTTCCGTGGCAATGGTATCCATCATGTTCATCATCATCGCTATCGTATTCGGCTTTGCAGTATACCGCCGTCATGCTTCCCTGATGACTTCTTCCGTCCTTGGCATTATCGCCATCGTTCTCTGCATGGCCATCGGCATGAACTTCCATCCGTTCTACTTCCCCGCCAAGACCTGGATGTGGATCATCGGCGTATACATCACAATCGCTTCGGTAACTCCTGTTTGGATCCTGCTGCAGCCCCGTGACTACCTGAGTTCCTTCCTGCTGTATGCCATGCTGATCGTGGCCGTCATCGGTATCGTAGGCGCACATCCGAATATCGACCCGAAGCTGTTCCCGGCCGTCACCGGTTTTGCGGTCGACAACGGCAACGGCGTGCAACTGATGTTCCCGATCCTGTTCACAACCGTAGCCTGCGGCGCCATCTCCGGTTTCCATTCCCTGGTTTCCTCCGGCACCACCTCCAAACAGCTGGATAAGGAAAGTGACGCAAAGCCGATCGCTTACGGCGGCATGCTGCTGGAATGCGTACTGGCCATCATCACCGTCTGCGCCATTGCCTATGCCCGTGCCACCGGCCACACAAAGGGTGCTACGGATATTTTCGCGGGCGGCATCGCAGCCATGGTAGCGGAGATTCCAGGACTGGAAGGGATGGAGAGTTCCTTCTACACACTGCTGGTACTGACCTACTCCGCATTCTGCCTGACCTCTCTGGATACCGCGACCCGTCTGGCCCGTTTCATGTTCCAGGAATTCTGGCTGGAACCCGGCGAGACCGTACGGGATGTTAAAGGCGGCTTCCGTTCCTTTATGGTAAATCCCTATTTCGCTACCATCCTCACCGTTGTGCTGGGCGTGCTGCTGGGTCTCAACGGCTTTGCCAAGATCTGGGGTCTGTTCGGTGCTGCAAACCAGCTGCTTGCCGGTATCGGCCTCCTGGCGGTCGCCGCATGGCTGGGCAATGCGGGCAAGAACAACAAGATGTTCCTCTTCCCCATGAGCTTCATGCTGGTTGTTACCATCTGCTCTTTGATCCTCACCGTTAAGAATCAGCTGGGCATCATTGCCAAAGGCGCTGAACACTGGGGTCCTTACGCACAGGCTGGAATCGGCACACTGTTAGTACTGCTGGCTTTTGTACTGGCTGTTGAAGGTTACCAGACCATTGCCCACCCGAAAAAGATCGCGAAATAAACCCGTATAGTTGATACCCTAAAGCCCGGAACGGCGTCATGCTGTTCCGGGCTTTTTATTGTCCGTTAAAACTCCAATAAAAAAAGCCCTGCGCTGAGAACACAGGGCCCTTAAGTCTGATATCAGCGCGGCAGGTTGAACGCCCCTCCCAAAATAGTACATCGGTCACTTATGCGCGACGGCGCAATTCATGCCCAAAGGGCAATTCATGATGCGAAGCATCAATTCATGCGGCGCAAGCCGCAATTCATGAATTCATGTCCGAAGGACGGGAACGCCCCTCCAAAAATGGTGCATCGGTCAACTTAGCCTTGACATACTTGAAAAATCTGATAATGTCTTGATATTAGGTACACTTTGTGTGCGGAGCAGGGAGGGATTATTTATTGATCCCGAACCAGCCGGCCCGGTGTACCTATTTTAATTTCAGTTACTTGAAAAGCTCTTCTATGAATGATGCGAAGCATCAATTCATGCGGCGCAAGCCGCAATTCATGAATTCATGTCCGAAGGACGGGAACGACCCTCCAAAAATGGTGCATCGTTCAACCTCAGCTGCTCATATCCGGAACCATATCCTCACAGCATACCGCTGATAATTGTGGTCGCCGCGTTCATGCCCTCCCTGTGATCGCTTGATGTCTTGGAGAGTGTAGTATGATAACGGGCATCTCCATAATAAGTCAGGCGGTAGTGCTTTCCATCTTCGGTGATCTTAAATCCAAAGCCCTCAAGATACTGCCTGAGCGATTTGCTCATGGTGGTGTATCCCTTCAGTTTGGTCTTCAGCTCTCTGCCCCGGCTGTCTTGTATCCGTTGGTGATTGTTGCTCTGGACGATATCGCATAGGACATCCACCCGGCGGGACTTTGGCTGATTCTTTGCGGCTTCTTCGAGGACGGATAGGACGATGTCCTTTATCTCGCCCGGGAAAAACTCATCCTCGCTGCCCATGTAAATTATCGGCAGGGAGTCCATACTGCTCAGTTTGTTTCGCAGGCCCCTAATCTCAGCTGTCAAGAGCTCGTTCTCACGGGACAGCCGTTCGATCTGGCGCCGCATCTGAGCTATTTCCTCGTCCGTGGAATCAATCAGCTGATGGGCTTCGTTCTTTTCCTGTAAGGCTTGGGCTTTCTGTTCCACTGCGGCATCACGCTCCATCTCAGCCAGATCCCGCGCTAATTCGGCGCTTTTCTTCGCCCGTTCCATATCGACGATTTCAGCGCCTCGGCTGGCCCAGCGGTCGATGAACATTGCGTTGGTGACGCCTTGCCATGTGTAGAGTGTATCCACGTTCTGCTGGATGGCATAGTTGATGACTGTCCGCACGACTTTCTCGAGCAAAGTTTCATCTACGCCTTGGTACGCTCTGTAGAAGAAACGCTTGTGCGGATAGGCTGGGGATGGGAAATAGACGCCAACGGCGCCGAAATACTCATTCTTGTCATCGCAGATCTGTCTGATGCGGCTGTTGAGCCTTGCTTCTTTCTGGACGAGGACGTGTGCTATGCCCTTGAGTCTGCCGGCCAGCTTCTTCACATCGACCGGATCTGAATTGTCGCCATTCTTGGATATGTAGACGATGGGGAGTTGATACCTCTGCGTGCCGTTTATCACGCCGCCTATGACTTCCAGATTGTATTCATCAATCAAGAAAGGATGCCGGGTGGTTGGGAGGTTATCATCGGCTTTAAGATACCCACAGTCTGATAGGAGCGAGATGAAGTACGGTGTGGAAAACTTAGGGTCTATCGTCAGTGCTTCTGCGAGGAAGCTGCGGTCAAGCTGGACAGACATCTTCATATCAGTGAAGTTCATCACATAATCCGTATTCCAAACTGCACCATCGTCCTCGTTCTTTTCATAGCGGACAGCAATGATGTTGCCATTCCGATATTCCTGGATGTCAAGCCACATCCTCGCATCGCCGTACCGAACGTTCCTTTCGCCATGCCAGTCTATGTCAGGGATCACATTTGATTCGTAGGGATTGCCCTGGTTCCAGTCAATGACCAGCTTGACAAAGGCGTCCTTTGTGAGTGTCTCGTTTATATCTAAAACCGTAGAGAATAGCAGCATATTTTTTCTTCCTCTATACAAACAGCATTGGGCAGAAATTTAAAAGCATAAAGTTAGTTATATCACATTATAATTTTTATAAGACTAATATTAAAAATTACTCAATAAACATCGCGTCACCGAATGAAAAGAATCGGTAGCGCTTCTCCACCGCTTCGCGGTAGGCGTTCATTATATTGCTGTAGCCGGCAAAGGCCGAGACAAGCATAAGCAGCGTGCTCATAGGCAGATGGAAGTTCGTTATCAGCGCGTCTATAACTTCAAAACCGTAGCCGGGCGTTATAAAGAGCTTCGTGGAAAGCGTGCCTTCACGTATCTCGCCGAACTGCTGCGCAAACGATTCGAGAGTGCGCACGACCGTAGTCCCGACGGCTACTACGCGGCCGCCGCGCCTTTTTGTTTCATTTATCGCGTCCGCGGTTTCCTGCACGAGTTCGCAGAATTCTGTGTGCATTATATGTTCTGATATGTTTTCGGCTTTTACCGGACGGAATGTCCCGAGTCCGACCTGCAGCGTTACGAATTTATGACGCACGCCATTTTCGTCAAGCCTTTTTAAAAGCCCGGGCGTAAAGTGCAGTCCAGCGGTGGGAGCCGCTGCGGAATTCTCTTTTTCGCGCTTTGCGTATACTGTCTGATATCGTTCGGACTCCGCGTCGGTCTTTTTGATGTACGGAGGAAGCGGCACATGCCCGAATTCATGGAGCAGAGCCAGAGGATCTGCCCCGTCCGCAAAGCGCACGCTGCGCAGCCCGTCTTCAAGACACCGGCCGACCGTCACGATAATATCGTCAGATATTGCGACTTTCGTGCCTTCAGGCAGTTTTCGTCCTGGGCGAACAAGCGCAGTCCATTCATTGTATTCTTTCCCCGGATTAAGAAAGAGTATCTCGGCCTTTGCCCCGCAGCCGCTTTCTGATATCTTATGTCCTTCGACGCGGGCCGGCAGAACTCTGGTGTCGTTCATCACAAGCAGGTCGCCATCATGAAGATATTCCGTTATCTCTCTGAATATCCTGTGCTGCGTGCTGCCGCTTTTTCTGTCCAGCACTAAAAGGCGCGAAGAATCCCTCGGCTCGGCCGGGTTCTGCGCGATCAGTTCCTGAGGCAGGAAATAGTCGTAAGATGCTGTCTTCGAAAGGTCAGGCGTTTTTATCTCCATTCAGCTGCCGACTTTCTCCAAAGTTGTGCCCGTAAAGTAATAATCAAGTATCCGCCTGTAATCCCAGCCGCTTTCGGCAAGAGCTTTTGCGGTCCACTGGGGCATGCCCACGCCGTGCCCTAAGCCGCGTCCATAAATGGTTACGCTGCTGCCGGAGGCGGCGCTGTCGGATAATCTTGCTCCCGCCGGGGGCAGGTTCTGCTGCACTGCAGGCTGCGGCTGGACCGGCTTCTGCTGAGCGCCCTTCCCGGCGGCAATGCGTCTTTTTCCTTCAGCCACGTATTTCGGATACTCCTTGTTTTTGCCTATCATGGAAACAAGCTCCTGCAGAGTGAATATCTTGTTTTGGGCCATCCAGTAAAGTATATCTTCGTCCTTTTCCGGCATTGTCGACACGTCAACGATGACGGGCCTATTATTCTGCGGAGCGGGCGGAAGAGATGAATAAACAGGCTGAGAGGCCGTATTATATCCCTGAGATGTTCCTCCTGTGGCCGAAAACTCGAATAAAGTGCTTTTTACCAGATCGGCTCCCAGAGCCAGACGGAATTTTGCCGCTTCGATAACGCGGCTTCCCGCGCTGCCGGTGATCTCTATTTTTTTCACTCGCCCGCTCTCGTCACGCTCCGCAGGGCGCAGGGAGTTTACGGACCCGGAATACAACCCGGCGGCCGCAAGAGAGGAAGATATCTTTGACATCGTGAAGGTCGCCTGCCATCTGGAACGCGGCCCGCTTGCGGGAACAGGATCCGGCTTTGCTCTGAGATACGGCACGTCCTTATGCCACACAGACATCGCTGAGGCTGTGCAGCCGCCGCTGTCCGCAAAGTAGTGAACTCTTGCCGGCATGCCTCCGTATTTGAGGATCTCGCCGGCAGTGGAATCGACCGCCGCGTCGACAGCCGGAGACTCGCCTTTCACCCCGCTGTAGCTCTGGCAGTGGATGGCGGCGCAGGCGTCATATTTGCCGTGTCTTTTTCCCTCCAGAACATAAGTCCTCGCGAGCACTGCCTGGGCCTTAAGTGCTTCCGCCGGCCAGGCCGGGCTCATCTCATCCGCCAAGACGCCTTTTATGTAATCATTTATATCCACTATATTTACAATGTTAAAGCTCCCGGAGCTTCCGTCCAGCAGTATACGGCCGCGGTATGTCCTGCCGTTTACGGTTATCGGGTTCTTTGAGGTGATCTCGGCAGGCAGGCTGTACGGGGTATTCGCGCCGGCAAGCATACTGCCGTTTGCGGAAAGAGTCAGCTGCCCGCTTCTTTCGGAAGCTGCCGCTCCGGGAGCGGTTATATAATAGGACGTTCCGGACACCGTGCACTGCTGCGCGTTTTGTTTTATAAGCACAGAGATATCTCTTGCTTCCGCGCTCCGTGCGGAAAAGAGCAGAAGCAGGGCGGCAGCTGTGATAAAAACTCTCTTCACTATTTCCACCTCGAAAGGAAATTCATTATCAATGTCAGTATCACGCTCACGACGATCATCGTCCCGAAAGGCGCGAATACGGTTATATTTTTTTTCTGGTAAGTTATGTCTCCAGGCAGTTTGCCGAAGGGTATATTGAATTTTGACGCGGCCATCAGCAGAAGCCCGGCCGCCGCAAGCAAAAGTCCGGCGGTCAGAAGGAGCTTGCCGATATTATTCACTGCCGCTCATCCTCGTCATTCGTGAAGAGGCTCTGCTGGCTGTCCTGCATCTGTATAAAATGCTGCGGCACCGGAACGCCGAGATAATCCCATGTGTTGCGCGTAGCTCTGCGGCCGCGCGGAGTGCGTTCCAAAAGCCCTTTCTGGATAAGGTACGGCTCATATATATCCTCGATCGTCTGCCCGTCTTCATTAAGGGCGGCGGCAAGCGTTGAAAGACCTACAGGACCGCCGTCAAAAAGCTCTATAAGCGCGCGCAGGAATTTCCGGTCACCTTCATCAAGCCCCTGAGGGTCGACCCCGAGCATATCAAGCGCATAGCGCGCAAGGTCACGTTCTATAACAGCCGCGTTCTTGACGGAAGCGACGTCGCGCACCCTGCGGAGCAGACGGAGCGCTACGCGCGGGGTCCCGCGCGAGCGGAGCCCTACCTCCTGCGCAGCTTCATCAGTAATATCGGCACCGAGGACGCCTGCGCCGCGCTTTACTATCGCGGTCAGCTCCTCAGGCGAATAGAGATGAAGCTGCTCCACTATCCCAAAGCGGGCGCGGAGAGGCGACGTCAAAAGACCCAGGCGCGTCGTTGCCCCGATAAGCGTAAACCTGGGCAGCGCAAGGCGGATGCTGCGCGCAAGAGGCCCCTTGCCTACTATTATCGAAAGGGAAAAGTCTTCCATCGCAGGGTAAAGAATCTCTTCTATGTTGGGCGACATCCTGTGGATCTCGTCGATGAAGAGCACGTCGTTGGGCTGTATGTTTGAGAGTATCGCGGCCAGATCCCCCGCTCTTTCAAGGGCCGGGCCTGTCGTCATGCGCAGCGTGCCCTTCATCTCTTTTGCTATTATCCCGGCAAGCGTGGTCTTTCCAAGGCCTGGCGGGCCGTAAAAGAGAGTATGGTCAAGAGGTTCGCCGCGCTGCTGCGACGCTTTCATAAATATAGTCAGCTTGTCCTTCAGCGCGCTCTGCCCGATAAAATCGTCAAGCGCCTGAGGGCGTATCGTCGCGGCCTCGTCTTCCTTCTCGCGGCGCATCGTCTCTATAAGTTTGTGCTGTCTGTCCTCGTCTGCCATTTTTATTCAAACCTATCTGCGCTGCAGGACGCCGAGCGCGGCCTTGAGCAGGCTCTCTTCGGTCCAGACCTTTTCGTCTTCCGCCTGCGCCTTTGCCGTAGCTATTGCCCTTGCGCATTCTCCGTGCGAGAAGCCGAGGCCGGTAAGCGCGTCGGTGACGAATGAATCGAATGATCCGCCGCCTGCCGGCGCGCCGGATGAAAGGACGTCAGAGAACTTCTTTTCTATTTTCGTCTTAAGCTCGAAGCAGATGCGTTCGGCACGCTTTGCGCCGAGCCCCGGGACCGAGATCGCGGAGACGTTGCCGTTTTTCACAGCTTCTATTATATTTCCGAGATCAAGGGAGCGCATGAGCGTGATCGCAAGCTTGCCGCCGACCGTCTTTACCTGAAGCAGTTCAAGGAAGAAATCCTTTTCAGCCTCCGACGCGAAACCGAACATCGCAATGCCCGCGTCGCTTATCTGCATATATGTAAGGCACTTTATCTCTTCACCGGCTACCGCGGACGCAAGAAGCGCCCTCGTGGGATACACCTCTATGCCGAAGCCCGATACGTCTATGACGATGCTTTCTTTTTCGATAGACACAAGCGTTCCGCGCAGAAAATTTATCATGTCATGACCCTTTCAGGATATTTCTGTCGTAATTTCTTACGGCAAGGCCGGCTATCGCTATCGCAAGAGCATCCGCCGCGTCGTCCGGGCTGGGATTTTTGGCAAGCCCCAGAAGATGCGTTACCATCCCCTGCACCTGTGCCTTTTCGGCGCCGCCGTAGCCGCATACCGCCATTTTTACCTCGTTGGGCTTTATCTCGTATGGCTCCTGACCCGTCTGGGCCGCAAGCAGGAGAACGACTCCGCGCGCCTGCCAGACCATTTCCGCGGTCGTTACATTGCGCCCGAAAAAGAGCTTCTCCACCGCTATGATATCCGGAGCGTATTCCTCCGTGATGCTGTGCAGCTCATTGTAAAGGCAGAGAAGGCGCGCGGAAAGAGAGAGCCCCGTCGGGGTCTTTACTACCCCGTATGCTTCGCACTGCAGATCGTGCCCCGTCTGCAAAACGACCCCGTAGCCCAGAGTACCGAGCCCGGGGTCGATGCCCAGCGCACGGACAGCGCCGCTTGGTCTGCCGTTATTCAAGTTCGGCAAGCAGCTCCTCCGGTATGTCGAAGTTCGCGTAAACCGCCTGGACGTCGTCGTGCTCCTCAAAGCGCTCGATCATCGCAAGCATCTTGGCAGCGTCCGATTTATTGTTTATCGTAACGGTGTTTTTGGGCACCATGCGCACTTCTATCGTCTCAAGGTTGTAGCCGGCTGTTTTGAGCGCTTCTCCGACCGACGAAAGAACGCTGGGGGCGCAGGAGATCTCAAAGCCGTCTTCGGTCTTTTCCAGATCGTCGGCGCCTGCGTCAAGCGCGGCCATCATCAGTTCGTCTTCGTCTATTCCCTCGCCGGTTATATCTATAATGCCCTTGCGGTCAAAGTTCCACGCAACGCAGCCCATTTCCCCGATGGCCCCGCCGCTTCTTGTAAAGAGCGAACGGATATCGGGCGCCGTGCGGTTTCTGTTGTCAGTCATCGTATGCACCATGACGGCAACGCCGTTGGGACCGTAGCCTTCGTAGTAGACTTCCTCCATCGGTCCGCCGAGCTCTCCTGTGCCGCGCTTGATTCCGCGTTCGATATTGTCTATCGGCACATTTCCTGCCTTGGCGCGGTCGACGGCAACCTTCAGGCGGAAGTTGCTGTTGGGATCCCCGCCGCCCTCTTTTGCAGCCGCTATGATATCCTTAACCAGTTTCTGGAAAGCAATGCCTTTCTTGGCGTCCTGAGCTGCCTTCCTGTGCTTAATTCCGGCCCAATGTGAATGTCCCGACAAGAAAATCACCCCGTAAAATAGTTTATAAAAATTATTGTTTCTTAAATGTCTTCAGGCAGTATTGCCATCGGCGGGAAAACCCTCTTATGCGCCGAGTTTCTTTTGGCTTTTTCTATCTTTTCCTTTACTTCGGCCCTTGCCTCGCCGCAGGCGATATAGCGGTCCAGCTCTGCGTATGTGAGCCCCATTTCTTTTTCGTCCGTCTGCCCTTCCCAGAGGGCGGCCGTAGGCGGACGGTCTATTATCTGCTGCGGCACTCCCAAATATTTTGCGACGGCCCAGACCTCGCCCTTCAGGAGGTCTGCCAGCGGCAGCAGATCCACTCCCGAATCGCCGTATTTCGTAAAGTAGCCGTAGGTTATCTCGTCTTTGTTTCCGCCGCCGCATACAAGATATCCGTTATGCTGCGCGACGGCGTAGAGCGTCAGCATGCGCAGGCGCGGCTTTATATTTGCGGATGCGAGTCCGCCTATGTTTTCAATGGATTTTTTATATTCGGCCTCCAGCGCGTCATATGCGGCCGAAAGGTCAGTCTTTATCGTTTTTATTCCGAGGGATCCTGCGAGAAGTAAGGCGTATTCTTCGTCTATGCTCATGCTGTGGCACGGCATTATAACTCCTATCACGTTTTCAGCACCGAGCGCGCGCGCAAGAAGTGCAGCAAGCACGGAGGAGTCTATGCCTCCGCTTATGCCGAGCACCGCACCTTTTGCTCCTGCGTTGCCGAATTTCTCCCTGATCCATGCAGTAAGATATTCTGTTATCTTCTGCGGATCGCGATATATACCCATTGCCGCGCCCTCTTTCTGCCGCAAACTTTATCGCAATATATATTTTACCACAAAGAGAAAAGGCCGCGACAGCAAAAAAGTATCTGTCCGTATAGCTTTTGCGGGTGCGGTATTTTGCGCGCGAAATAAAAACGAGCAAAAAGTGCGGCTTGCGCTCACGCGAAAGCCGCACCTGCGTCAAATACCTGTAAAAGCGTGCGCTACAGAAGCTTTTCTGCTATCTGGACCGCGTTCAGCGCAGCGCCCTTTCTAAGGTTGTCGCCGACCACCCACATCGCAAGGGCGTTGTCCAGTCCGGTGTCTCTGCGTATCCTGCCGACTCTGACATCGTCTTCGCCGGCAACCTCTGTCGGAAGAGGATAGACCGCGTTCTTCGGATCGTCCTGAACGATGACGCCGGGAGCCTTTTTAAGTATCTCTCTTGCTTCATCGGGCGTGATCGGCCTCTCGAACTGAGCGGTGACGCTTTCGCCGTGGCAGCGGAAGATCGGGACGCGGACGGTGATGCCGCTTACGCGAAGGCCTGGCAGATGCATTATCTTCCGCGATTCGTTCACCATTTTCCACTCTTCCTCGGATATGCCTTCGTCGTCGAAAGCGCCGATGTGCGGCAGCAGGTTGAAGGCTATCGTATGCGGATATACGCTGTCTTTATACTCTTCGCCGTTAAGTGCGGCAAGAGCGCCTTCGCGCAGCGAATCAAGGGCGGCCTTGCCGGTGCCGGCCACAGACTGGTATGTGCTGATATTTATGTACTTAAGTCCGGCCGCTTTGTGCAGAGGATAGAGAACGACTACAGCCTGTATCGTCGAGCAGTTCGGGTTCGCGATTATCCCTTTGTTCTTTGCCATCGCGGTGTCTTCCGCGTTGATCTCCGGCACGATAAGGGGAACGTCTTTGTCCATGCGCCATGCGGAGCTGTTGTCGACGACAATCGCGCCGCTTGCGGCAGCTACAGGGGCCCACTGCTTCGACGTTTTGCCTCCCGCGGAAAAGAGCGCAATGTCTACGCCTTTGAATGAGTCTTCCTGTACCGCCTTAACAGTTATCTCTTCCCCGCAGAACTTTACCTTGCTTCCGGCCGAACGCGGCGAAGCAAGCGGTACAAGCTCCGAAACAGGGAACTTCCTCTGCTCAAGCGTCTTGAGCATCTCGCGCCCGACAAGACCCGTGGCGCCCAATACGGCAACTCTTTTTCCACTCATCAGAAGGCCACCTCATCTATAAAATGATCGTGAAGCTCTCTTACCGCGTCTTCCGCGCGCGAGCTCCCTACTATACACGTGATCGCAAGAGCCGTGGACGCTATCATCTCTATGTTTATCCCTGCTTCCGCAAGTATTGTGAACATTTTCGACGGTATCTCGGGATGGTTGGCAATGCCCGCGCCTACTATCGAAACGCGCGCTATCTCGGTGTCGAATGAAACGCCCTGTGCGTCTATCTCGCGGCATATCTTGCGGCAGACCTGGCTTGCCTCTTCAAGGTTAGTCTTTTTCACCAGGAAGCCTATATCGTTTACGCCGCCGCGCATGTTGTTCTGTATTATCATTTCGGCGCCCACGCCTTTTGCGGCAAGCTCCGCAAAGAGCCGCGCCGCGATTCCCGGTATATCCGGAACACCGAGCAGCACTACCTTGGCTACTTTCATATCCTGTATGACGGCTTTTATTATCAGTCCTTCAGTTACGGGGTTGCTCATTACCCACGTTCCCTCCTCTTCGACAAAGCTTGAACCTACATAAAGCGGCACATTATAGCGCGCCGCGACTTCCACGCTGCGGGCCTGCAGGACTTTCGCGCCCTGAACGGCCATCTCCATGCACTCGTCAAATCCGAGCTGGCTCAGTTTCCTGGCATTTTTAACGACGCGCGGATCGCCTGTCATTATCCCAGTGACGTCTTTTAAGAGCCGGCACGACTGAGCCCCGAGAGAAGCGGCAATAGCCACCGCGGAAAGATCCGATCCTCCGCGCCCCAGCGTTATCACATCGCCGTTGTCCGTTATAGCCTGAAAGCCTGTAACTACAGCCACAGTGCCTTCGTTGAGGGCGCGCTCCACGGCGTCCGGTTCTATCCTGTAAATTCGTCCCTCCATAGGGAACCCCTTGGCTTTTATTCCGGCCTGAAGCGCCGTAAAAGACTGGGCCGGTATCCCCTGCTGCTTAAGGGCAAGCGCAAGAAGAGCCACGCTCTGCTGTTCGCCGGTGGCAAGCAGCTGGTCCATTTCGCGGCCGTCTTTTTCCGCGGCGACGTCGCTTGCGAGAGCAAGGAGCTCGTCGGTCGTATTTCCCATCGCGGAAACCACGACGGCCACGCGGTACCCTTCATCGCGCGTCTTCCTGACTATCTGCGCCACATGCTTCATCCTTTCGGAGTCGGCCACGGACGAACCGCCGAATTTAAGTACAGTAAGAGGCAGTTTTTCCCACTCCATTTATTTCACCCCCGCGCTTTTCAGTGCATCCTGCAATTCCATGCTGACATCGACGCGCGCGCCGTCCGCGCTGCCGTCAAGCACAAAGAACTGCGAACGGACACCGTATTCGGTAAATGTACGGCACATCGTCTCAGCAACACGGTGCGTGGTGCCGCGCACAAGCGCTATCACGGAAGGGCCTGAACCGCTTATAGCCACGGCAAGGCATTCCGGAAGCTCCTGAACGCGCGAGAATATCACGTCGCCGCCCGAGAAGAGCTTGCTGCGGTACTGCTGGTGCAGCTTGTCATCCATGCCCCATTTCAGGTAATCCCACTTGCCGGTCGCCCATGCGGCAGTGAGCAGTGCGGCGCGCCCGACGTTGAATACCGCATCGGAGAAAGCAACTTCCCTGGGCAGCGCATTGCGCGCGTCGGAGGTCTTTACGCGCTCGTCGGGCACTGCGGCGACGCAGAGCACTTCGGGCGGCAGCGGAGGCAGGTTCACGTAGCGCAGATCTTCACCGTTCCAGCAGCTTACGACCATCCCTCCGAGATAACATGGCGCCACGTTATCCGGATGTCCTTCTATCATTGTCATTTCGCGAAGCAGTTCGTCATCGTCTGCTTCATAGCCGGTCAGATGCTTTGCGATAAGAACTCCCGCCACTACTGCGCCCGCGGAGCTGCCAAGTCCGCGGCAGAGAGGGATAATGTTGTGGCACCAGAGAGAGAATCCCGGCGCTTTGACATTCCAGCGTTTGCATGTCTCTTCGTAGGCTGTGATGACGAGGTTTTTATCGGGAGCAGAAAGTTCTCTCGCTCCTTCGCCGTGCGCCTCTATTTTGTACTCTCCCTGCGGCAGTATCTCCATAACTTTGAAAATGTTATATAAAGATACGGCCATACCTATCGTGTCAAAACCGGAACCAAGATTGGCGCTGGTAGCCGGCACTCTTATCGTGATAAGCGGTTTCACCCCCGCATCACCTCCAGAAGTTCGTCCAGGCTGTCGCCTATCTCGATCGGGCGCCCCACCTGCGACATTGCTGTATCCGGATCTTTAAGGCCGTTTCCGGTAAGTATCATAGTCACCGTTATTCCGGCGGGCAGACGTCCTTCGCCCTTCAGCTTTATAAGGCCCGCAAGCGGCGCGCATGACGCCGGTTCCGCAAAAAGCCCGCCTTTTGAAGAAAGCAGCTTCTGTGCCGCTAAAATCTCTTCGTCGGTCACCGAATTGAACTCTCCGGAAGACTGCGCGACAGCCTCTTTTGCAAGATGCGCGCTTACCGGATTTCCTATCCTTATAGCCGTTGCGACCGTTTCCGGGTTCGGGCACGGCTTGCCCGTTACGAGCGGAGCCGCTCCTGCGGCCTGGAATCCCATCATGCGCGGAAGTTTGTCGATCTTCCCAAGCTCTTTGTACTGCCTGTAGCCGGCCCAGTAAGCGCTAATGTTGCCGGCGTTTCCGACGGGGATAGCATGCCAGTCGGGCACTTTTCCAAGCGCTTCGCATATCTCCCATGCGCCGCTCCTCTGCCCCCAGAGCCTGTACGGGTTGACGGAGTTGACTATCGCAAAACCTTTGCTCTCCGCCGCGCTCCGCGCCATTTCAAGAGCCCTGTCAAAGTTGCCCTTCACCGCTATGACGGTCGCTCCGTACATCAGGGCCTGGGCAAGCTTGCCGAGCGCGACTTTTCCCGCAGGCAGCAGAACATAGCAGGGAACGCCGGCTGCTGCGGCATAAGCGGCAGCGGACGCGGATGTGTTTCCAGTCGAAGCGCATACAAGCGCTTTTGCTCCGTCTTCAAGAGCCTTTGCCACAGCCATCACCATGCCGCGGTCCTTAAAGGAACCGGACGGATTGCAGCCTTCCAGCTTCGCCCACAGCTCTATGCCGAGCATCCTGCTGATATTGTCAACATGGACAAGAGGCGTGGCGCCTTCTCCGAGCGTTATCATAGGCGTCTTTGCCGTGACAGGCAGCAGCTGTGCGTATTTTTCGAGTACTCCCATGATTCATCCTCCTTACTGCAGTCTTTCAAAAAAATAAAAGCCGCCGCTGTATAAAATACAGAGGCGGCATTATTCCGATACCGCGGTCCCACTCCGTTTCAGCCGCACAAGGACGGCTCTCGTGTGCGCTGTGAGGGGCGCTCCCCGATGCCTTATCGCATCGCGCTTCGGCATCAGCTCCCGGGTGGTCTTCAAATTTTCTCCTGCAAAGGACTCTCAGCACTTCGTCCCTCTCTCTGTGAAGGAGGTAAACTTTACTATCCCGCTCATCGCTCGGTCATTATTAATTCATTGGCGTAATTTATACTACGGCTCAGAAAAATTGTCAAGTATTTTCCTGCCGCTTCCGTTAAAGGGGTTAATTGCAAAAGTAAATTCCCGCAGAGGTGGGAATTTCCCCTATATTCTCGAATTAACATGAGAGGTCTGCAATGCCACACCGGGAGTTTCATAGATCTCAGCCTGCTTGATAAGAAATTCTCCAATACGCAGTTTCCGGTTTTTGTCTTCGAACCATTCAAGGATATCGAGCTTATCGAACAACTGCTATATAGTATAAGTTTTATAAAGATTTGCTTCCTTCACCTTGTGATCAAGATTAGAGATCAATATAAGTGGTATTCGAGGATTCTTATCTTATCTATCTTGTCTATATATACCACACCGGAAGCTGCAGCAGATTCTCGCGCAGCAGATCGGGCTGGGGACAAGTGCAGACGATGGCGCCCATACCGCGGCGCTTTTCCTCGACCTTATCCAGTACCGTAAAGGCTCCGGCGTCATCTGCCGTAACTGCGGGGTTTTGCTTGATCTCAACTGGATAGAGGATGCCGTTCTCTTCAATGATCAGGTCGATCTCGCTCTCGACCTCATATTCTATCCCTTCTTTGCGCACCTTTTTCTTGTCTCTGCCCCGGTAATAGGAAACACAATACCGGTAGTCGATTCCTCGATTGGAATAGGATTTCAAAATCTCCGAAATGACAAAGGTTTCAAACATGGCTCCGCTCATTGCGCCATAGGCGAGAGCTTCCGGCGTGAGCCACCGAGTCAGGTATGCGGCAAGCCCAGTGTCCCGGAAGTAGACCTTAGGCGTCTTGATCGCTTTTTTCAGGACAGACGGTGTATAGGGCTCCAGCAGATATACGATTCCAGACGCCTCCAGAATGGACATCCACTTTTTGACCGTCACGGCGTCTTTGCTGATTTCATCCGCAATGTTGGCATAATTGAGCATCTGCCCCGTTCTCGCAGCGACCGATACCATAAAACGGCGAAAATCATCCAGGTCCTGTACGGCGGACAGCTTACGAACGTCCCGTTCCAGATAGGTCTTCACATAGCTTGAGAAGAACGCCGACCATTCCAGTTCCGGATTCTGTAGTTCGGGATAACTGCCGCGATGGATCACAGCCCAGATGTTTTCCGGCGCTTTCGCCGAGGAGCTCCGATTTTGGACATAATCCATGGTGGGAACAAAGGGCTCGTTGAATGAGGTTTCCTGAATCTCTCGCAGGGACAAGCCGGAAAGCTCAATGATGCTGACACGACCGGAAAGAGACTCCGATGCTTTTTTCATCAGTTCCAGGGGCTGCGATCCGGAAAGGCAGAATTGACCGCGCTCATCACTCTCATCACACTTGATCTTGATAAAGCGGAATAAGCCCGGTGCTCGCTGTACCTCATCATAAAAGACAGGCGGCGGATTCAACATCATGAACATGTTAGGGTTTTCATTTGCCTGATCTTCAATAAACGGATCGTCGATCGGAACGTATTTTTTATCAGGAAACAGAGCCTTGAGCATGGTCGATTTTCCGGTCTGCCTTGCTCCGGTCACCAGTACGCACTTGAAAGTCCCGTTTGAGGCGTTGACCAATTCTTCGATGCTGCGTTTGATATACTTCATGTGGGCCACCTGTATTCGACAATTATTGAATTCAAATCTGGATTTGTCGTTAACGTACCACTTTTTGTGTTCGACGTCAAGCTGATACGCATTTTTGAGACAGTCAACGTTAAAGAGCTGAGACTTCGGAATCTCCTGTCGGGCAAAGGCTCTTTTTCATCATTGCAAGCGCGGCGTCCGGTTCTCTCTCTGCCAAAAGCCCTGCTGCATACAGCACATAACTCTTATCAAGGAAAAGATCAGCACGGTCGGGAAGCAGGATATCTTTTTCCGCTTCCTTCCTGAGCGAAAGTTTCAAAGCGCTTTCCGGACGCCGATTGTTTATAAGTGGCCCGCCGGTGCCTATCACGCAGCGGACTGAACGCAGGTTCTTACCCCGCTGCATGAGCTTGCATACAGATGACGCCGAATGTATGATGCTCCCTGCGTGACGGCGTGACGCGGCGCTTACGCAGAAAGAGGCGAGCGCTTCGTCAAGAGCGTGCTCATCGCTGTTCGACGGCAGATACGAATTGTCCTCTACCCGTTTTTTTACGCCTTCGCGGACAAAAGCCTCGTCAGTGCCGGAAGCAAGAGCGACTCGGGATATGCCGCAGAGTTCCGCTGTATGGCCTGAAGACTCGCGGAGTCCGAGATCCCCTTCCACCGTCCTTTTCGCAAAGCTTTCGGCGGCTCCTGTAAGCCTCGCGCCTTCAAACGGGCTCTGCTCGGAAAAGGAATGGACGTCGGTAGTGGCGCCTCCGATGTCGAATATCACCAGGTCTCCCACGCCCTTTTCAGCCGATGTGCCGCAGGAGAGCAGCCTTCCTGCCGCAAGCACGGCAGCTGGCGTAGGCATAAGTATGCCGTCAGTCATTTCACGAACGCCCGAAAGCCCCTTCATATTTATTATCCTTCCGAGGAATATATCCCGAATCGTCTGTTCGGCCATCGCCGTGTTCAGTTCTCCTACAGCGGGGATAATATTGTCGGATAAGAAGCACTCCTTGCCTCCCGCCGCAAGGATAGAGCGCACACGCACTGCGGCAAAGCTGTTGCCCGCATAGATCACAGGTATATTGAGCCCGCTTTCGGCAAGGACGGAAGCGTTGCGGAGAAGCGCTTTTTCGCTGCCGTTTTCATAGCCGCCGCAGAAAAGTATGATCTCGATATTCTTTGACGCAAAGCCGGCAATATCGCTTTCTTTTATCAGGCCGCACGCTGTGGCGACTATGCGCCCGCCCGAACCGTAGGCGGCGTTTCTGCCGGCTTTCAGAGAAAGGCTTTCGCTCAGGCCTATAACGCCTATCCTAAGCCCGCCGGCAGCGCTTGATGACGCAAGTTTTTCCGCACTGCCGAATTCGCTTGCGGAAAGAACGCTCTTTGCCATCTCAAAACACTCTTTAAGCGCCACGCGCGCATCTGTTTTGACGGTGGAAGCGGCGGAACCGGTAAAAAGCATCCTTCGCTCGGATAAAGACGCGACGGCTACTTTGGTGCGTGTGCTCCCGAAATCAAGCAATACCGCATATCTGTTTTTCTGCATCGCAGGCTTCTTTCACAGCAGGTATTATCTTAGCCATATCATTGTCCGCGTTGACTCCGATCTCGCGGAGTTTATCGGATACGTCTGTCGCAAGAGATTCCCCGTCTATATTCTCGTTGAGCAGTCCGCCTAATATTATCAGCACGCTCACGCCGGCTTTTTCCATTTTTTCTTTCAGTTCTTTCGCGAATGACAGCGCAATGCCGTTGTAGGTCGTCATAGCGACCGCCTTTGCTTCTGTCTCGATGATGCTTTCAACTATCTCTTCCGGGGTGACATAGTTCCCGAGGTCAAACACAGACGCTCCGGCCCTGGTAAGGATGGTTTTTACGACTTCCTTGCCGTAGTCATGTATATCGGTGGCCCCCACTATCACCTTCACTCCGGAAAGTTCGCCGCCGACGTTACCTATCTTTTCAAGAGCGTTGTCCTTCCTTCTGTCAAGGCTTTTTATCGTATCTGTAGGACGTATGCTCTTCCATTCGCTGCCGTCGCGCGACGCGCCGGCGCCGAAACAGTCCTCAAGCTGACGCGGACCGATCGCCTTCAGTGCGGCAAACATCTGGCCGGCATGGTTTATATCAACGCCGAGGTCGTCCAGGGCGTTCATCATTCTTTCGAAGAATATCCTTCCTCCCTCAACGTAAACGTCGCTTTCGGCGTCGATCTTTTTCCAGTCGATATAAGGCTCCATAAACTTCGACTTTTCTATCATCATATCAACGGTCAGGTGCCCGTCGACTATTTCCTGCGCCGTAGGTATGCGCATCGCTTCGGTCACAGGTACCGAAGGGACGGCGTGTCCTGTGGGCATATGGCGTTCAAATATCGCGTCCGCAAGGGAGAATGAAGCAAGAGCCCCGTAATTGTGCTGGAAATCAAGGCCGTAATCCACAGTATTGCCGAATATCATAGTGCCGGGCGTGTGGTATTTGTTCATCTTCTCCATCGCGGTATGCATTATTATGCGCCCGATAGGATCGCTGTAAAGGTTGCCGTAGGCGAAAGTCATGCGGGCTCCGAGCATATCCTCGACGAGATGACGCTCCATCAGGGCCCACCCTGCCGTGCTGGTCAGATCTTTAAACTGGTTGCCGAAGCCGTCATCCAGATTGGAGTGGACTATCGTACCCTCGATCTTGCCCATTATCATGAAAGCCGTCAGCGAACTGACGGTACGTTCGTATTCAAGGTCGACCCCGGGGTATTCATAAGTGAAATAGTGGGAGACGTTGCCTATAGACGTGACGCCGGCCTCAAGCGCGAAGATCGTATTTTCAAGAGCGTTGGGCGCGCCGATCATATGGTCCGACATATGCGGCTGAACCGGGACTATCTGCCCCACAGCAGCCCACTCTTCAGGCGTATTGAGGATAAGCCCCGTTCCTTTCGGAAGCTTGCCGCGGTGCTCCGCCGGAACGCCCATGACCCAGTCAAGAATGAAGCCCATGCGGGTGATATAGCTGCCGCGGCGCTTCAGTTCGTTGTATATGAATTCAACGTTCCGTGCGGTCTCATCCCATGTGTTCCAGCCGATGTGGGAGTGCTTGGATATTATGCCTTCGGCGGCCGCGCGGCGCTTATACTCCGCCTCGCTCTTAACCCCGTGCTCTTTAAAAAAGAGCGTCTGCCCCACTTTTATCTTCGCGGCAAGCTTTGACGCGTTTGCTTCAATATCTTCCATCGAAGGAAGGTCTTTCCATTCAAATCTCCTGTTGAGCTTAAGTTCCAAAACGTCACATCCCCTGGCACGATATAGATATAGATGAAACAAGGGCGGCAGTGCTGAAGCCGCATACAAAAAAACCGAAGCGGAAAGCAGCGCGGCCCGCTTCGGATCATTCCGGATATTTACGAAATCAATTAATCTTTCTTTTCCTCTGCCGGTTTCTCGTCAGCGGCTTCAGGAGTCTTTTCCAGCGGCGCCGCCGGTATGCCCGCAAGGACCTCGAGCGCTTTTTCGTTTATATCGACGCCGATTCTGTCCCTGAGCTTCTGAAGCTCCGCGTTTATGTAGCTCAGCTGCAGGCGCTGTATTACCTCCTGCTGAGCCTCCTCGAACGAAAGCTGTTTCCTGTCGCGGCGCTCCAGAACTTCCAGCACATGCCAGCCGAGATCTGTCTTGACAGGTCCTATGAGCGTATTTTCACGGGCGCCTTCTGTAGCCTTGTCTATAGCTTCGGGCATCGTGCCTTTTTCCATCCAGCCGAGGTCTCCTCCGCGCGGAGCGGTGTTGGGGTCGCGGCTGTACTGTTCTGCCGTCTTTGCGAAATCCTTGTTTTTATATATATCAAGGATGGCGGCGGTGGCGTCTTTTTCGGAAGAAGTCATTATATGCCTCAGATGCGTCGCCGGCTGCTGCACAAATTCCTCTTTGTTATCGTTGTAGTAGGCCTTCTGAGCTTTTTCGCCCATATCCCATTTTCTGCTTGCTTCCTGCAGATAGGCCTCAAGCAGGATCTGTACTTCCTGCCATTTTACCTTCAGCGCAACATCCTCGCGTGACGCAAGCCCTGACTGCTTTGCCGCTTCGGCAAAGAGCATCGCGTCTGACATCTGTTTTGCCATTTCGACACGCTCTGGCAGCGTTGACTGCTGAAGCATCAGCCCGACCATCATCGCGTTGTCGCCCGCCGTAGTCTGCAGCAGTGTGATAAATTCGCCCTTATTCAAAGTATATGAACCGACCTTTACCGCCGTTTCATTATTATCCTCCGCGGCATACGCCGAAGCCTGGAACACGGCAAGAGCGATCAGCGCGGCTATTGCGATTTTCTTCATAACAGACATAACAAATTCCCCCCGTTGTTTTCTGACCAGCGGGTATATGCTATCACAAAACCTTAAAGATATACATATACCCGGCGGCATTCATAAGCTTATATTTTTTCTTCAGTCTTCGGTCTCAAACAGCAGTTCTCCGCCGCTGTCCTTAACGGTCACTTTACTCCCTGCCGTTATGCCGCCTTCAAGTAGCCTGTTTGCTATTTCATCCTCGATCATTTTCTGTATCGTGCGGCGGAGCGGACGGGCGCCGTATTTCGGATCATAGCCTTTGTCAAGGATAAGCTCCCTTGCGGAGTCTTCTATGTTTAGCTTCACTCCGCTGCTTTCCGCTCTCTTTATGACGTCCCTGAGCATTATATCGACGATTTTAAGCAGAACAGTTCTGTCAAGAGGGGAAAAGACCATGATCTCGTCGACGCGGTTCAGGAATTCCGGACGGAAAGCCTGCTTCGCGGCGTCCATTATCGTATCGCGCATCCTGCGCACATCGGCGTCGCTTCTTTCATCTCTGCTTCCGAAGCCCATGGAACGCGCGTTTCCTCCGGATGTGCCTACGTTGCTCGTCATTATCACGACGCAGTTCCTGAAATCCGTAAGATGTCCGTGCCCGTCTGTAAGACGGCCGTCCTCCAAAAGCTGCAGCATGATGTTGAATACATCGGGATGAGCTTTTTCTATCTCATCGAAGAGGACCACCGAATACGGCTTTCTGCGCACCGCCTCGGTAAGCTTCCCGCCGTCTTCGAAGCCGACGTAGCCCGGCGGCGCCCCTATAAGCTTCGCCGCCTCGTGCCGCTCCATATATTCGCTCATATCCATGCGTATCATCGCATCTTCGCTGCCGAAAAGAAATTCCGCAAGCGAACGCGCAAGCTCAGTCTTTCCTACGCCGGTAGGACCGAGGAAAAGGAAGCTCCCGACAGGGCGTTTCGGGTCTTTCATGCCGCTTCTCGAACGCCTCACAGCACGTGCTACAGCGCAGAGCGCCTCATCCTGCCCTACTATGCGCGAACGCAGCTCCTCCTCCATATGCAGAAGACGGCGGCTCTCCTCTTCGGTCAGCTGAGTTACAGGTATGCCGGTAGTCTCAGATACAATGGAAGCTATATTCTCCGCGGTGATATCAGGCCTTATCCTGCTTTGGGCCGTGGTCCACTCTCTGCGCATCTCTTCGCACTGTTCCTTGCTCCGGCGCTCTTCATCTCTCAGCATAGCCGCTTTCTCAAACTCCTGCCGTACCGCGGCTTCTTCTTTTTCCTTGCGTATCACGTCTATACTTCTCTCAAGAGCTTTAATTTCCTCCGGGAGCTCAAGCGTGTTGATCCTTGCCCTGGCAGAGGCCTCGTCTATCAGGTCTATAGCCTTGTCGGGCAGGAAGCGGTCGGTTATGTAGCGCTTCGAAAGAGACGCCGCCGCTTCAAGCGCCGCGTCGGTAATATTTACACCGTGGTGCTCTTCGTAGCGGTCCCGCAGTCCCGCAAGTATACGGATCGTCTCCTCTTCCGTCGGTTCGTCAACGAGCACCGGCTGGAAGCGCCTTTCGAGCGCGGCGTCCTTTTCGATATATTTGCGGTATTCATTTATAGTTGTTGCGCCAACGACCTGGAACTCGCCGCGCGCCAGGCTGGGCTTGAGTATGTTCGCGGCGTCCACGGCGCCTTCCGCGCCTCCGGCACCTACTATTGTATGTATCTCGTCTATAAAGAGGATGACGTTTTTGGTCTCGCGTATCTCATGCACCAGGCGCCTCATGCGCTCCTCAAATTCGCCGCGGTATTTCGTGCCCGCGACAAGGTTCGCTACATTGAGCTGCATGACGCGCTTGCCCCTTAATATCTCGGGTATATCTCCGTTTACTATCTTCTGCGCAAGCCCTTCGGCCACTGCCGTCTTGCCCACGCCCGGCTCACCGATCAGCACCGGGTTGTTTTTTGTCCTGCGCGACAATATCTGGACAACGCGGCGAATCTCCTTGACTCGGCCGATGACCGGGTCAAGCTCGTTGATTCTGGCCATATGGGTCAGATCTATCGCCAGCTGATCAAGCATCGGGGTCTTCTGCCCCGCCGGCGGCGCCTGCCGCCTCGCCTGCCACCCAAAACGCTGTTCATCCTGCTTTTGTTCTTCCGCTTCCTTAAGACCGCCTTCACTTTCCGCCGTGAAAAAGCGGCGGCAGGCATCGAGCGTAAGCCCGTGCGACAGGAGCAGCCTGGCTGCCATGCCCTCTTCTTCCGCAAGCAGAGCAAGGAATATCTGCGGCGTGCCTACATACGCAAGCCTCATTCGCGCCGCTTCGCGCACCGCAAGAGACATTACGACCTTCGCACGGTCGCTCATCGGGAGGTCGACCTTTTCCTCCCTCGGCTCCCCGACGCCGGCATATTTCTCTATCTCGGCGACAAGCAAGTGCACGTTGAGCGCGTTTTCGGCAAGCAGCCGAAGGATGCACGGATCTCCGTCATGCAGCAGCCCGAGCAGGATATGCTCAGTGCCTACGACCTCGTGTCCCATCCGCAGAGCCTCATCCTGAGCTATCTGAAAGACGCGCTTGCCCCGTTCGGTAAAATCAGGCCTCATCTGCGGCTCCTTCCTGTCCGGCAGCCCTCTCTGTTTCTGCGCTGTCTGTTTCTTCGGCCTGCTTCAGTTCTGAGATTCTGTCGCGCAGTCTTGCGGCCAGCTCATAATTCTCGCTTTTTGCCGCTTTCTCCATTTTTTTTGTGAGTTCAGCTATCTCTTCTTCTTTTGTCGTTTTTCTGTGGGCGCGCGCCGGCCTCGCCATAGGCGTGCTCTCAAACATCGAGCTGGGAAGCTCAGCGCCGCAGTGAGGGCAGAGGCGCGTCTGCCTCGGCATCTGCTGAGCGCTGCGGATAGCCGGAAGCACAAGCTCCTTAAATGCGTCTTCTATGCCTAAAAGACCCTCAAGTGAAAAAGAGAGTTTCATCAGATTGGAAACATCCTCGGCGCGCAGACTGCTTTCCGCGCATTCGCGGCAGAGATGCCTGACACAGCGTTCCCCGTTGATAACTGTAACAAGATGCACTTCAGCACGTCTTTCTTTGCACTGTTCGCAGAGCATGGCGCCGCCTCCTAACTGAGCGCAAGGCTCGTAAGTA
>JAFYJW010000041.1 GCA_017537925.1 Synergistes sp.
CGCGCCCGCGCTGCCGCCCGTGCCTATCGTTATGGCGTACTCCGTGTGCGGCACAACAGTCACGGCGTATTTTATATACGCCTGAGCGCCGCCCCCGCCGCAGGCATACCCAGCATCTTCAGACGAAGGCGTTGCTGAGCCGCCTCCTCCGCCTCCCCCGCAGATGGACAGATATACTTTATTCAGCCCCGGCGGGCATTTCCATGTACCAGACTCCGTGAACACGACTACTCCATGGAGAGCGCGCGTCTTTTCGACGTCGACCAGCGTGCCGGTGCCGCGATAGCTGACCGTTATCGTCTTGCCGGCGTCCGCGCTGTTAAACAGCAGCGCGCCGGTGTTCCAGTTCGCATCTTCCTCGACGTCGCACGAATAATCCGGCCAGAACTCGCCCTGCGCCGGGAAGCTTGCAACTTCCGTCGCCAGCTCTCCGTCTATCTCAACCACAAGTGTTGAAGGCGATGTCTTTTCCGGAACCTCATCGAGCCGCACTATATACGGGCTGTTGATAGGGATAGTGTGCGTCTCTTCGGTAATGTTGACTATGTCAAGCGCCCCTGTGAAGGGGTTCAGCCTGTAATCGTGAGCCATCAGCTTTCATCTCCCGTCACAATGGCTTTTGTGTTCGCGCGTGAAAGAAGTTCCTCATTCTTCACGTCACGAAGTATCTTCAGCATGTATGTGTCATAATCTTTCGTGTACTCGCCCAGCTCCATCGTCATGATGATGCCCTTGCCGGAAGCCTTGTATTTGACTTTTTGGATCGGGTAATCATAAGAGAAAGAGCCGTCACCGCTCGTGATCCGCGCCATGCCTTCAGGACGGATATTGCGCCGCGCTATCTCTTTGGCGATAGTGTCTATCTTTGCCGTGCGCTGCGGGTCCTTTAGCCGGTCAAGCTGAGTATCGCCCCAGCGCGTAGCATCCTCTTCCCGTATCGCTGAAGGGATGGAGAGCACTGCAGCGCGCTTGCCGTATGCCGCTATACTGTCGGCATCCGAACACTGATACATGATGTTGCTGCCCTCATCGTCAAGCGCACCACCCTGCACATAGATATAATTGACTACCGTCTCGACGTCTTCCTCGGGCAGGAATTTCTGAATGTGATAGCCTACCCACAGGCGCGAGTCTTCATTAATTCGAGTCAACATCGGCCGGAAAAAGATATCCCGGTACTCATCCACTCCATAGAGATAATTGACAGCGAACTCGGAGAGTTGTTTTAAAGCATCTTTTGCCGTCGCGTAATCGAAGGACAGCTGCGAAGCAGTGTACCCCGTCGGATAGATCTTGCTCTCGTTGTAATGCGCGCCGGTATAGCGGTCTATATCTTCTCGGATGATATCAGCCGCTATCTCGGATATCTCGCGCTCGGTATATTCCCGGTTCACGATGACGTGCTCAAGCTGCCCGTAGAACCCATATCCGGTATACGTGAATGTTGCTTCCGTCGTGCCGGCCACCGGTTTCGTCTGGATATATCCCGAATACCACGGCTGAGATGATCCGAAGAGCGATATGTCGACACGCTGTCCGTAATAGATATCCACTCCATGATCTTTTGCCAGCTCCAGTGTGAAGCCCGCGCATCCGGTCTGCGCCAGTTCAAACGACAGCGACAGGACCGGCGAGTCTTTGCGGACGGACGACAGGATCGCCGTCTTCGTGCCGTGCGGCGAAAAGAATGTCACGGAAAAACAGTTGTCTATATACGGATAGTCAATGCGGACTCCGGCTATCTGCAGCACGGAGCCCGCAAAGCGGCACTTACCGAAGCGAGTACCGCGCCCAAACATGATATTGGGCATCATAACCACCTCGGCCGATACGTGATGCCGAGCGCACAGTCGGCACCCTCGAATGAGAGCACATTGTTGCCAGGCATTATTGTCGGGAACATCCCCCGGAAAGCGTTAATGCTGTTGACTCCGTTGCGCAGCACCGAGCCCGCCACGGCGTCAATAACGACCGACGAGCCGACCGCCATCTGCGGATCCTTATAGTACATCGTGCGCCCTGTGGTCTCATTTGCGATCTTTATCTCCGGCACAGGCTCGGAGTCGGCTGTCACGGTCACGATAAGCGGCGTTTCAACATTGCCGTCGTTCCTGATCGTGACCGTCTGCGGCGAGTCTGTTATCGCCGCCGTGATCACAGCTTCCTGCGCGCTGTACCAGAATGGATCAGTGCAGACATATGTCGCCTTCACAAAGCAGCGCCGGTTCATAAATCCGGTGATATTCTCTTCCGAGAAAGAGTCAAGCGCATCCAGGTTAATATATCGGCTCTCGGAGATATACAGCTTCATATTCCGCCGGTACATCTTCTGTTTTATGAAATCGAGCGCCGCAAAATAGCGCGGTCCGGTCTCGGCGTCAACATAAACTGTGATCTCGACCTTCCGGCTGTCGATCATGCCGTCTCCGGTGTTGACAGCTCCATGCTGACAGGCTCTGTCAGGGAAGTTGCCGCGCACCGAGAACGGCAGATCGCCTATCCAGGCATTTTCAGGGAGCGTCCATGTGTCATTGTCTTTTACAAGTTTTAAATTCTCCATGTCTTATGCCCCCATGAGTGCAAAGCGTGTATCCCGGAACAGCCTGCCGAATATGCTTTCCTCTTCGGATGCGCTGTTGATGTCGCCATAGATATTGACCGTCGTGGAGTCGATATTCTCATTCACTGCAGTGCCGTGCGTAACGACCGCCGTCTCGATCCTGCGGAAGGCCGAACCGGAGATCAGGCCGCCTTCGGCATATCCCGGAGCGTTCCCGTTGTTGAGCCTGTCAAGCAGCGGCAGACCGAGCTTGCGCACGGCTGCAGCGCTTATGACATACTCGCCATTGGAGAGCATCGCGGGGATGCTGTCAGACGTCCCCGATCCGGGACCGAACACGGCGCCGCCGGAAGCAAGGCCGGGAATAAATGACATGAAGGCCATAGCCTGCAGTGCAGCAGTTGCCGCGCCGACCGCTACAGTAAATGCGCCGAGCGCCGTCGTCGCTGCGACCGTCGTAGTCGTTTCCGCCGGCTTTGTGGCTACATTCAGCCCGGTCTGTATTGCGTTATATGCTTTCATCAGCGCCGAGCCTGCGCCCACTATGCCGCCGAAACCGCTCATGCTGTCGCCCAGGCCGTTGCTCGTTTCCGTAAGCGCGGAAAAGCTTTCCGTCACGGCCGCTATCGGATTGTTCTCTGCCGCTCCATTCCCGCCGCCGCCGAACAGACTGCCGAAAATGCCACCGAGCATCCCGCCGCCTTCGTTACCTCCAAAAAGGCCGCCGAATAAGCTTTCAACTATCTGATTGCTCCACTTCTCGGCAAGCTGATCAACGATGTTGCCCCAGATGTCGGAAACAAGGTCTTTCAGCGCGTCTCCGAAGTCTTTGGCTCCGGTTAGGATGTCCGAGAAGAAGGATTTAAAACTGTCGCGCGAGCTGTCAAGCACGTTGGCCGTCTGCTCGGCCGCTGAGACGTGCGCCCCGATAGTCACGTCCTGATAAAGGTCCATGATACGCTTCTGCGCATTCAGGTTTTCGATGCGCATCACGTTTTCCTTGTTCAGCACTTCGCGCAGCCGTGCCAGGCTGCTGTCGTTGTATGCTTCTTCGATATCGGCCTTTATGTCCTGGCACTGCCGGAAGTATGATACCCGCTCATCCTGCAGCTGCTTATACCGCTCGAGCGCGTATTTTTCTTCTTCCTCTTCGAAGGTGATCGCATCGCCGATGATCTTATACTTAGCCTGGATAGAGTCGAGCGCATCAATGATATTCTGCTTCTGCTGCTTTGTCCCCTGCGCAAAATCGGCCGCCATTCCCGCAAAGAAGTCAGATACGCCCTTCATGTCCTGCTTGGCTTTATCCGACATGGCGAAAAGGTCTTTCGCGCTGCCGGAAAGCGCATCTTCGGAGAGCCGGGCATACATTTTGTGGTAATCGTCGGTTATCTGCTTAAGCGTGCGGGCCCGCTCGCGGTCTTCTTCGTTCAGGATCTTCCGGCGCTTTTCAGCATAAGTTTCAGACAAACGCTGCTTGTCGCGCTCGTAATTCTCATTGGCTGCCGCTGACTCTTCGAGCGTCTTGGTCTCGTCCTGACGCCATTTCTCAAGCACGTCCATCTGCGTGCCGGTGAGCCGGATCCACTCATTCTCGATCCGCTCGGACGTGCTCTTGGCTTTCTCGGCGAGCTCGTCATAAGCGCTCTTCTGCGTATTGACAGAAGAAGCGGCGCTCCGGGCCGCCCTCTTGGCGGCGCCGCTTGTCGCTGTCTCGGTGGAGACAGCTCCGGATTTAAGCGTCCCGAGCGCTTCATTAAGGCTCAATATGCCTTTCTTGACGTTTTTCGTTCCCTCTTCGGGCTTGGCAGTCGGCTCAGCTCCAACGCTTACCTCTATGCCGGCAAGCGATTTGACGGTGTTGGCAAAAGCTCTTAATTTGTTTATTACCCAGCTTGCGGCGTCAATGATGCCGTTGAATATGCCCGAGAGTATATCCCATGCCCACTTCGTGGTCCCGACTATGCCATTCCAGAGCCCGGTCCAGAACGGACCTATCGCGTCCCAGTTCTTATAGATGATGACTGCGACCAGGGCAAACGCTGCGCCTATGGCCAGCAACGGCCATGTTGCCGCGATGACGTTGACCGCCATCAGCGCGAATGCCGGGACCGCGACACCGACAATGGCTGCGGATATTCCGACGATAAGCGCACGGAGATTCTCCGGGATCATCTGATCAAGCGCTTCGCGGATGCCGGAAGTCTTCGCCAGTGTGGCGAACTCGCTCAGCCAGTCGGCAGCGCCCTTCATCTTCGTTTTCAGGTCGAAGGTCTCTGTCAGATCCGCGCCAAGTGTCCGCATGATCGACTTCACGGAGTCCTGCATGTTTGAGAACGACTGCGGGATCTCTCCGGCTACCTTGTTCATCATGCCGTTGAAGCGCGAATCAAGCCCTGTGAGCACGGCTGAAATACCGGCCTTGGCGTCGATAGCGCCTTTCTTGGCCATCTCCATGGCCTGCGGCACCGTTACGCCGATGCCCTGCGCAAGCATATCCCATGCCGGCAGGCCCGTCTCGGCGAGCTGCCGCATCTCCTCGGCGCTCACTTTGCCCTTGGCGTTCATCTGTCCCAGAGCAAGCGTTATGCGGTCAATGCCCTCCTGTCCCATTCCGACAGCCATTGCGGCATCTCCGACAGCCTGTATGATCGGGATAACGGCCTCGGTCTCGAAGCCGTAAGCCTGAAGCTTTTTGGACGCTTCGACAAGCCCGGGGAACTCGAACGGAGTTGACGCCGCGAAGGCTTCCAACTGGTCAAGATGCGCTTTCGCCTTATCTGCGTCTCCGGTAAGGACCTCAAATGCCCTTGCGGTCATCGCCATGTCGGCGTTCATTTTTACCGCGGCCACGCCGAGAGCGACCGCGCCAGCTGCCAAATATTTAAAGCTGCCGGCGACTTTTTCCGACAGATCCATGGCCTTGCCGCCAAACGCGCTGTTTATTTGGCGCTTGATTGCGTTAAGTTCTTTTCTTAGATTTTCGCTATCGCCGGATATGACAACAAGCAGATCGGCAATTTTTTTCGCCATTTTTATCTCACGTCCTTCGGCAAGTTGAACACCTGCCGCAAATACTTTTCATCTTCTTCCCTCGTGTCTGCATGACGATCTCCTGTGAGCGAGGCAATGAGAGGCTTGGCCAAATCAGCCGGAGAAATACGGCTCTTCAGACTTTTCCCTGAAACGTTCAACAAGTACGCCATGAAGTAGGACGCTATGTTTATCTGGTCGACTAAATCAGTTTTCCTGCGCCGCTCACGGGCGAGAAATCCGCTCCACAGCGCGTTGAACTCATGCGGCTGAAGTTCCTCGAATTCCCTCGGATTCAGTTCCAGCACGCTGTATGCCGCCTTTTCCGCCCACTCAAGCCAGTCAGCGAAGTTTGTTATCTTCAGTCCGTCGCTTCCGGACGCTCCGGAGCTTTTTTTTCGTCGATCTCCTCCGGCGTTTCCGGTTTGCCGAATATGCCCGAAGCAACAACGGCTTCGAACACGGGACCGCCCATGTCTATTAGCGAATAGCCGGCGTCGAAAGCTTTCTGCATACGCTCTCCCCATTCGTCGGCTTTCATGCGGTAATGCTGCTGCATGCCGACCATAAGGCCGTTAAGCACTACGGAGAGCGATATGCGTCCTGCCGACGCTACCTCGAACACGGAGCAGCCGATAAGCTTCTCGAACTGCATAAGACGGTCGATGTCGAAATAAATGTACTGATTCTCTCCGAAAAATTCACACTTTACAGACTTTCTCATTTGCTTCTCCTTTCAATAACAAAAATTCGGAGCGGGAATCCCGCTCCGAAATCGCTATGCGCCTACGGTTATTATTACTGACGTTTTGACGCCCTTGTCTGACGTGATATCAAGTTTCACATCTCCATTGTTGAGTGTGCCGAGATAGTCGTCGAGTATCTTCAGCGTGCCGCTTGAGAAGGTGTAATCCGTCGATGCCGTCAGCGTCGTTGCGCCGTTCTTCACGCTTGAAAGCGCCGTTGCTCCAGTGACAGTGAACGCTACATCAGCCGCGCTCGCCTTGCTGAATGTAGCCGTTTCAGGGCTCACTGTCAGGCTGTAAAAGACAGTGCGCCGTTGCCCTCGACCGTGCCGGAGATCTCGGCAGCACCGTCATGCGGCGTCGAGAGCGAGAAACTCGTGATCGAGCCCCAGCCGGTGTAGTATGAGCTGTTGGGCTGCTCGAACTTCAGGTTGACTTCTTTGCCGCTCTCGAAAGCGGTTGCAAGCGCCTCAATGCCCGTGTCGGAAAGCATGACAAGCGTCCCAAGTTCCAGCGACCAGCCGCGAAGCCCAGCCTTGCTTGCTTTCCATCCGTCACTTGCTTTGTAGCTGACGTCGATGCTGTCAGCTTCCCTGTTCAGCGTGCCGGAGCGCTGGCCGCCTACAAGCGTCCATGTCGGCTCGGCCGCCGTTCCCGTATTGATATAAACCAGAAAATCTTTCCCCACCTGAGCGTTGCTCGTCGAGGGATTGTCCGGAAGAGTTACCGCCATTGTTAATTACCTCCTGTACCTACAAATTGAATTTTGGCTGTGATAGTCAGCGTGCCGTGGTATCCCTGTATTTCCTCCGGGAAGGCTTCAAGTGAATCGATAGACTGAGCAATCGCCACAAAACCGGCTTCAGAGAGATCAAGCGCATAGGACGTGTAGACCGCCGCTATGTCGTCGGCTATCTCATTTATTTCCTTCTTGCCCTCATAATTGCTCCAGATCTCAACCGCAAGTGTCACGTCAAAAATCACGACATCCTTTGCGCCGGCCGGCTCGCAGCGATATGCCCCAAAGGACACGCAGGGATATGTCACGCTCGCTGTGTTCGTGTCTCCTACATCGTCATAAACCGGCGTTGTCTGATATGTAGTGAGAAGAGCATAAACAGCCGTCTGGAAAGCGACCATCGGGATCCTGTTAATAAGCATGTTATGTCCTCCTCAGAAGGGTCTCAATCTCAGAGATCAGGCGCGGTTCCTCTGCCTTATATGCCGGTCCCATAAACGGACGTGCATGGATGGCCGGTATGCGTGTCGACCGTGCAAAAACCGTCTTGCCCCCCGACTTGAAGCGCAACACTTTTGCCGGCGGGGAGCTGTGCTTACCCGTCAGATATGTTCTGTGCGCGCGTACTCCGTATTCGACAAGGTGAGCATGGGGCATTACAGCCTTTATCTCGCCGCGCAGAGCCTTTGCGCTGAAAGATGACTCGATCGATTTGCGCAGATTGCCTGTCGGTCCTTTTGGAGCGTTCTGTTTTGTCCGGTAGGCTATTCGCCTTGTTGCATTTGCGATTATCCGCTCAAGCCCCAGCCGCGATTTGCCGTAATACATCTTTATGCTGTTTACAGCGTCGCGTATCGCGGCAGATGACGCTGACACATCAACCTTCATGGTGTTTGACCTCTTCACATACCAACGTCACATAGCGCCTGTCATCGGAGCTCACGCCGAGTACGCGGTATATCTTTGTGCCGTAAACAACTCTGTACCCTGGGCGTACATCGCACACTGGGACCACTATTTCCTGCGTGATTACGGCGGCAGCCCCGCCCTGCACCACCGCTGTATTAATGCGCGGACGTTTGAACTCGCCCCACGCCGTGCAGACAGTCTGCCACGCCTTTCCACGTCCGCCCTGAGCGTCAGGCGTCGATAACGGGCGCTCGATCGCTATTATTTTGTCGCGGAGTCCGGGGTTCATATCGGCAGATTCCTTCGCAGATTGAATATCATCGTTGCGCCCAAAGGGACTTCCGATGCGTTTTTCCCTATATTCACCGCTTCTCTGTTTTCGAACCAGTGTCCTATAAGCAGCAGACATGCCGCTTTTTCCATCGCCGGCATAGTTTCCGCCACAACGGCGTTGCCTTCGTCGTCCTGACGGTCGACATATACGCGGTTCTGATAATTTTCTGCAAATTCCCTGGCCGCAGTGATCAGCGTCCCGATATATGCATCCTCGTTGTCATACAGCACGCGCAGATGGCTTTTCGCCTCTGCAAGCGATATCGGCTCCGTCATCAGCTTCACCTCCAAAAACAAAGAGGGGCGCAGGATAGCCCCTCATAAAATCAGGAGATAAGCGAGGGGCTATCCTGCGCGCCGTAGCGAAGATCTCCCACTACATACTCGGCCGAAAGCAGATTGTCGGCATCAGACGCACCTGCCTTGACGCATATCCATTCGTATCCGTTTGCTTTGTCCAGGATGTCTGTATCGACATGGAATACGACTATTTTGTTTTTGAGCGCAGCAGATGTGGTAAAGCTCACGGCCTTGTCTTTTTTCGTCAGCTTGTCGCCGGCAGCGCAGTCCTCGTTAGCCCATATCGGCACCGCTTCCGTTATCGCCTTTGATCCTGTGCCGTCCGCCGCCTTCGCCTGTTCAATGGTAAGTGCCACCGTCGACGCGTCTCCCTGTGCAATATGCACCACTATTGCGATGCGCGGTGCATATTTCATATTTATATAGTCCCCTGCCGCAGCCGCCGCTCCGGTGCAGGGGGCTATTGCTTCTACGATCCGCGTCTCTTCCGCGAGTGAAAATCTACCCATATCGATTCCTCCTTATGCCCTTTCCGCCAGACAGACGAAAGGACTCATCTTCTTGTTTCCCTTAAGCGTCGTATACGGCGATGAATCCCACGGCTGCCCGTTGTTCCTCTGGATGAAACGGAACGCCGTCTCGTCCGTAACGAACTTCACGTGGATCGACGTTTCGATCTCCGTCGCGCCCTTCTCAATAAGCAGATACTGACTCAGGTCGGCGAAAATGATATCTCCCTTATCGCCTATCTGCGGGCAGCGCTCGCAGGGGATCACCGGTCTGCCGAGCAGAGTGCCGTACAGCCCGCCGCTTAAACCTGTAGGCGGCATATAAATCGGCGCGTCCCCCAGCGTAAGCAGCGGAAGGGCCTCCTGCACTCCGACCTGCGACACCAGCCACACTGCGCGCTGGACATACCTCGCCGGCATTGAATAGAACATCTTCAGGATATTCTCCTTGACTATCGTATCAGCCGACTGTCCCGATTCCTTAGCCACCGTCACCAGCGCCGGGCTGTTCATGAAGCCAAGGCACTGCCCCGCACCTGTGCCCTCGTATATTTCCGCATCGAGCTTGAAGGCAAAGTTTGCGCGATAGCCGCGCTGAATCAGAGCCGTCAGCGCCGTCGCGTCACGCAGTGAACGGTTGGTCACGTACAGGAGCCCGTACATATCTTCCAGGCGGATATCACGCGGTTCCATAGCGGCAGTCTTGCCACCAGTCATCGCCTCCGCCTCACCTTTGCGGAAAACAGCAAATGCGCCGCCCCAAGGCCCCTTGCTGCGGTCTTTATCCTTGACCTCCAGATACTCAAAACTGTCTGAATTCGGCCCTATCGGCTGGCGATCGACGCGCGAAGAAAGCTGTCCTTTTTCCACAGCGGATTCGCGCAGTGCAGTCGCGAAATCCGTCTGAACTAAGAATCCAACTTCGCCTGACAGTGTAGTCGATACGCCGGCGGCGGAATTTACCGCCTTCATCCTGTTTTCAGCCTGGTCTATGGGGTAATTCACATCTTCGCGACCGGAAAGGCGCGCCACGGCCTGCAGCTGTTCGCCGAGTGTATTAAAAGGGCGTTCGTTCTTGTCCCTGGGAGTCAGCGGAGCCTTCATGCCGGGACGACCTGAAACCGGCTCCGGCACCTCGTTTACAAATCCGTCCAACTCTTCGAGGGACCTGCGGCGCTCTTCGTCAGAAGCGATATCCGCCTTGAGCTGAGCCGCCTCCTTCTGCAGCTCGTCCCATTTTGCCTGATCCACATTCCCCGCGGCGTTCATTCCCTTCATTTTCGCCACGATGCCCTTAAGCTTTTCAACTTTGTCCATCTACATTACCTCCGTAAGATAAATTTCAAGCGCCCGCATTTCCTGCGCGCGCTTATCAGCCTGTGCTGCATTTTCTTCCCCACCGTCACCGAGACTTATAATTTCATCGATCAGCCCCAGCTCAAGCGCCTTCTCTGCCGTGAGATACGAATCATGCCGCATCATCCCGGAGACATCTTCCGGCGACATGCCGGAACGCGCGGCAATGATATTGAGGATGGCCGCTTCGCTGTTCTTCACGCTTGTCAGCCCGTCCTCTATCTGCTCGCGTGTCCCGTAAAGAAACGTCGATACCGGATGAATCAGATACTCGGCGTTTGGATACGAATACCGCCTGAATGCCGCCTGCATGATGGGGACTCCCATGCTGTAGACGGCGCCCGCGCCGATCATCGATATCTTTATGTCGCGCCTGGCATTCCATTCGCGCACCATATCGACGATCTCCAAACCGTCTGTCACAGTGCCGCCGTAAGTGTTCAGAGAAATCCTGACCTCACTGCACCGGCCCGCGATCTTTGAATTGTAGCCGTTCTCCAGCGCATGAAAATACTGCACCATATTGGCCGTTACATAGGCGTTTAGCCTCAGCGTCATTACCCCCGCATCGATCACAGCGCCGTCAATATCGTCGGCAGCTGCTTTTTTCACGTCTTTCGGCCCATCGAACCAATCTTCCACGTAATTCCGCAGGTCGCAGCCGGGCATGAGAAAAAGCGGCGCACCAACCGAAAACTTCCGCTTCATTCGCCTCCTCCTTTCTGACCAGCGGCGCCCTGCCATCCGGCCGCCGTGATCGGGATCATGTTGCCGTTAATGAGATAATCGTCGCCGCCGCGTTCCGCTGGAATCGGATTCATATCCTCGAGCTCGCGGATCTCATTGGCATTGAGAATGCCGTTCTGCCTCATAATGTTGTAATAGGCCGTTTTGGTGGCAAGGGCCACGCGCCAGCGCGAATTGAGATTGAACTTGAAAAAATAGCCTGACTCTTTTTCTTCCTTCGTCAGCAGCACCCGCCGCAGCTCCTCCTCCCATTGGATGATCCGCGGCTGGATACACTGCTGGTCGAACTCCATGCTCTGATGCTCGATATTGCTGAACGTCGCCCTGTCAAGGATGGCGATCTTATGCGGCGGCACGCCGAAAAAGCGGCAGACCTCCAACATCTGATATGTCCGCGTTTCCAGGAACTGCGCTGCGTCGTTCGGGATCGTCAGTTGCTGGAATTTTAGGTCCTCCTCAAGAAACATGATGCGCTGTGCGTTCGTCAGTCCCTCATAGCTTTCGCGGAAAGACTTTTTGAAATTATCGAGCGCTTCCTGGCTCAAAGCCCTTGGATAAGTGGCAATACCGGAAGCCATAGCGCCGTTCTTGAAGAAATAGGAACCATACACCTCGGCCGCAAGGGCCAGTCCCAGCGCGTCGCGCGCCAGCGCTACGAAGCTCATACCGACGACGCCAGAGCCCATTGCTCTTAAGTGCAGCATCTGCGAATCTTTCAGGGCTACAGACATCCCGCCCTCGGCCATGACCGAGTAATAGAGGTTTTTCTTCTCATCGCGTTTCTTCGTCACGCGCCATGCCGGAATCGGCCATAAGCTTGCTACTTCTCCTGCCCTGTTTCTTACGATCTCGGCGTAGGCGTTCCCCCACAACTCAAGATTCAGCGTCATCGTACGCTTGAAATCTGACGCCGTCATCTCCGGATTCGGCTCGTAGCGCAGAAGCGATGCGAGCCTCCCTGGGACACGTTCCTTCCCCGCGGGGGTGTTGCGCAGGAATTGTATCGGTGTCGCCGCTATCTCAGAAGCAATCACGCGGATGCAGGCGTAAACGGCCATGATTTTCACAGCGTCGGACTCCCCGATCTCTATGCCAGCCTGCGAAAGCGCCTTGAGCATCGGGAGTCCCGTGAGCCAGCGCTCTATCGGATTATTCGGTTCCTCTTTCAAAGCAGACAGTGCCTTTTTAAACCTAACCAAAAAACTCACATATCAACGCCTCCCTCATATCGAGACTACGCCGCGAAGCTCATAAACGCTGGGAGCCTTGCCGCCCTGTGCGGTAGCGCGTCCTATCGCCATTACCGCAGAAACGGGGCCGTCTATCTTTTCGCGGCTCTTTTCTTTGTCGAGCTTTATATTTCCGGCCGGATCCTGCCGGATGACGACATTGCTCATCATCCAGTTCATTACGGGGTTGCCGCCGTGATGATACTTCTGTGACATGATAAGTATCTCCAGCTGTTTTGCCGCCGGTGAAACACTCACAAAGCCCTGTCGGAATATGACCATTTCAACGCCGTTGTCTATCAGGTGATTGGTTATCTCCGTCGCATTGTATGGGTCATAGGCAAGTTCGCGTATTTGATAGATCCGCGATAGTTCGAGTATGCGATGCTCAATAAAGTCATAGTCGATCACAGACCCGTCAGTCGCATGAATCAGACCATCGCGCACCCATACGTCATACGGCACACGATCGCGCCGCACACGCTCCTCTATACGGTCTTTGGGAATCCAGAATTCATATAGATTCTTATAGGATCCGTCCGGCATAGGGAACGTGAGCGTCAGCGCAGAGATATCCGTAGTTGTCGAAAGGTCGAGCCCCCCATAACACTCGCACCCGGCAAGCGCATGCGCATTGACATCGCCTGCCGTTTCATTCCATTTGTCAGGCGTTATCCAAATGCTTTCTGCATTCGTCCATACATTCATATGCAGCCGCAAAAAGGGATTCAGCGAAGCCGGAGAATGCTTTGCCCTGCGCGCCTTCATGCGCAGGTCGTCGACATGCACGGAAACGCCGAGATTCGGATTAGGCTTCATCCAATTCAGCTCGTCTTCCCAATCATCACCGTCGTCCAGCGTATATATCATGCCGAAAAATTCATCGTCCGGCAAAATCCCCTGCAAGACCTTCTCTGTATGGTTATGCTTCTCTCTGCATATGCCGTTCTGATTCACACCGGCAGTCGTGATGGAAAAAATAAGCGGCTGCCGCCGCGCTCCCGTTGCAGTTTCGAGCATGTCGTAGACATCCCGCGTCTTATGCGCGTGCAGCTCATCTATTATCCCACCGTGTACGTTCAGACCGTCCAGTGTGTCTTTGTCCGAGCCCAGCGGCTCAAACTTCGACATGGAATCTGCGACATACATATTGCTCGCGTTTACCGTTATATATTTTTGCAAGTCCGCCGAGCTGCGCACCATCCGCTGTGCTTCTGTGAAAATGATTTTCGCCTGATCGCGTTTTGTAGCGACAGCATAAACTTCCGCACCGGGCTCGGCATCGCCGTCGAGCAGATAAATACCATTCCCGGCCGCATAGGTGGATTTCCCGTTTTTGCGCGCAACTTCAAGATATGACGTGCGGAAACGCCGCAGTCCGTCCTTTTTTCTGCGCCAGCCGAAGAGACAGTATGTAATGAACTGCTCCCAAGGCGAAAGAATGAACTGTTTTCCGGCCCATTCGCCCTTGGAGTGGTGCAGAAAAGAGAAGAACTTCAGCGTCCGTTCGGCTTCCTTCTCGTCGAAATAATATCCGCGCTTACCCGCTGTCTTCAGGTCGGACACGTGGCGCCTGACGGCGAGCTTCACCCAGTTGCAGACCGGCACCTTATCGTTTATGACTGTATCTATATAGCGAAGCGCCCAGCGCGGGGAATTCTCACGGGGTCGCCCCGCGCCTGATTGCAGCATAGCCGTCCCCACCTCCCGCTTTGTTGTCGCAGAACAGCGCTTTCATTACACGCTGTTTCGCCGAGGGAGTAAGCCCGAACTCCACCTCTAATTTCAGCAGCTCCGTCTGCGCCTGCCGCATGACCCGCCAAGAAGGATTATTTCGCTCTTTTTTCGTCCCGACGTCAAGGACAGCCCCGCGCTCCTCGACGTCACTGCGGGCTTTCATATAGACCGAAATCATATCTATATAACGCAAAAACGCCTGCCGGTCGCTCTTCTTCGCCACACCGGCCTCGACAAGACTCCCCCAGAGCTCTTTATCGCCAGGTATTGCCATGTCACCGGCATCCGTAAGCGCGTCTATCGGCAATTCAACAAGCGGCGGTTCTTTTTTCTTATGGCTTCTGCCGCCAAGTTTCTTTATTGCCTCCGGCTTGGGCTTCCTGCCCTTTGTCGCCATTTTCCGCCACTCCTCCCTTTTTCCGTATTTCGGGCGCGTTTTCGTAGCGTTAGGCGCTCGGTCTGAAGGGACGGGCGTCCAGAGATTTGACCTCCCCCTCCCCCCTCGTGGCACTACCACGAGCACCTTCCTCCCCCTCGTGGCCCCACCACCGCACCCGCGAGCAACAATATTGCAACTATCGGCCTTTCATGCCCTGACAGCGCTTTTTCCGCTCCGCAGCTGTCTTCTGGTTGTGGTGATATACACATAAAGCCTGGAGGTTTGCGGGATCGACAGGAGATCCGCCGTCCGAGATCTCCACGATATGATCTACTATGACTGCAGCGCTGATCCGGTTGTCCAACAAACACATTTCACAAAGAGGATGCTGTGCGAGGAAGCGCCGACGCATCTTCTGCCATTCGTGCGAATGATAGAAATGATGGCGTTCCGGACGTTTGCTGTCGTATTCACGGTTGCTTTCCGCTTGTCTGGCTGATTCGTAATGCTTATGCGCAGCGCAATACCGTTCGTTATACTCGATCAACACACGGCACCCAGGAAAGGCGCAGGGCTTCTTCGCTGCTTTCGGCATTCGAAACACCTCTTGTTTTATTTACTTTTAGTTATCACAATAGGAAAAACGTCCATAAACAATACAAATGTCCCATATCTTATATTGTGGGACATTTGAACGACACTGCTGCGATCTCAAAAATATACAGAGACACAGCGAACATTTTCGCTTTCAGGCCGCAACTTTCCCGACCGGCCGTTTTCGGCAATTTGACCAATGAAGGTCAAGTCAGACCATTATTGCGCCAAGTCTCTGATAGACTGAGTTTAATTCATCTTGAGTTATCCCGATATAACGTTTTGTAATAGCGATATCGGAATGGTTGAAGATCTCTTTTAAATACATTATGTCAACACCAGAACGAAACGCATGGTATCCGAAGCTCTTGCGCAGCGAGTGGCATGCAACGGGCTCCGTTACCCCGGCTTGCCTGGCAATCTTCTTTATAAGCCTTCCCGCCTGCCGGCGCGACAACGGTTTGACTCCCTGCCTGTACGGAGACGGAAAAAGCCACCCGCCGGCCGCAGCCATGCCGCAGGCGTCAAGCGCATTAAGCTGACGCTCGATCGCATCGCGCGCAGACTTGACGATTTCCACCTGCTTCCCCTTGCGTGTCTTCTGTTCATTTACAACATAGAAACGTGCCACCTGCCACTTACTGCCGGCCTTCTGTGCTATATCCGAGATGCGGAGTGACAGCAAATCCTGTACGCGCAGCCCTGTATGAAATCCCAGTTCCAGCAGACAGAGGTCTCTCGGACGCACCGAAGCTATTTCTTTCATACGCTTTATCTGCGCGATCTTTCGTATAGGCTGGACTAATTTCAAGCCATCACCTTCTATAATATGCAGCACTCCGCTTTTTGTTTTTAGAGTACACAGGGATATCAACTTTCTATATTGTGTATCAATAAAAAATAGCCCGCCTCCACGGGCAGGGCTATCTCTATATATCATCCGATGTTACAATTATATACCCCTTAAAAAATATAGTTGGTGCCATAGCGGGGACACTTATTTTTTAATTTAATTTTTTATCCAGCAGAGGATCATCATAAAGCCTGAATGTCTCATCTCCCGGTCTCGTGATGAGAAAGAGAGCGATTGTGCGAATAATGGCATTCCGGCGGCGGCGTTGAGTTTTGGCGGTAATGCCGTCGAAACGCCGCCCTATCATAGATGCGGCTCCTCCGGTACCGTCGCGCACCATACCTCCTGGGCGTACAAAAAGGCAATACATTTCAAAGAGTTTCCATGTCTCCGGATAAAGATCACGATAGCAACGGAATCCAAAAGAGATATTCCGCCAGCCGCCAAGCTTGTGGATTATCTCTTCCTGCACCGTTTCTAAAATTATCTGTGAGTGCGGCACTCCTTCACCTCCTGAAATCCTTACGCCATAGTCAGGGTACGCCGATAGTTTTCTGTCATATATTTCTGCGGAGCTTGGCGGCTCTGCGTTCCCGAGCAGCACGGCGAGTCCATCGTCAAAATTATTGACGATGAATTTTATCAGGTTTACTACTTCTGAAAGGGCAGGCATATCAGACATTTTCTTCACCGACGCCGCTTAGGCGCATATTATGATCGCCGCAGTCTATCGTCCGGCCGTTTTGAAAGATACGCTCGTAGAGACGAACACTGTAGCGCTCTTCAAGATCGCGCGGTCCAAGATTTGAGGTGATGATCGTCGGACGCATTTCGTTGTAGCGCACAGAGACAAGCTCATTGATAATGCTCTTGTTGCTCTCTGCGCGCGCCTCGGCGCCCAGATCGTCAAGTATAAGCTTTGGGGCAGCACATGCGTCGTAGAGGTTTTTTCGCTCAAGGCAGACGGAAAAAGCCGAATACCAGCAGGCACGCGCTTTCACCGACTCCGGCCATTTGCGCGGCAGGCTCCAATCCTTTTCGACCTGCAGCAGCAGATCATAGTAGACCCGCCATGCGGCTGCGAAAGACTTCCCGGTTCCCGTCGCACCGTAGAGATAGAGGAAACCCCCGCCATCCCAGCTCCGCACACCACAGAGAGCTGCCGTTTCGCGGGCAGCCGCGACAGAGCTGCGGAAGCGCCTGGGGATCTCCGGAGGCATGGAAGCAATAGCGAAGCTTTTGCCCTGTGACAAAAAACGCTTTCCGCGGCCGCATTCCCGCGAGAGCAGCGGACAGGGGACAACAATGCGCTCTTCGAAGGGCGATATCGCGAGCTGCGCTCTTTCGTCGCAGTCATCGAGGCATTCGGCTATGTTCTGCTCTGCCCACTCGCGCGCTTTAATCACGCGGTCGAAGAGCGACAGAGTTTTAGTCAAGCCCGCGGCGAGCCCGTTCATAGGCGATCATGTCTACGGTTCCGTCAGGAGCCGTGAAGAGCTTGATATCAACTTCTTTGCGCGGAATATTCAGCCCCGCCACCTCGTAACCCCTGCGTGCCTGCAAATAGACGCGCCAATGTTCGTCCGGTCCCAAAAACGTCGAAGCGTGAAGGATATAGCGTTGTTCACGGCACTCTTCCCTGCATTCCCGCGCGTAGATCTTTGCAGCCCGGGCAAGCGACTCCGCTTCTGCCGGCGATGCCCTCTTCCTCCCTGAAAGGCAGTCCTGCCACGCACGAAAAGCTTTCTGCTTTGAGCAGCGCGTGTTCGGGTATGCTTTCCAGAATTCTTCGAACTCGGGAGTATAGGCCGAAGAGCCCGAAACTTTTTTCTCCTTCGCTTCCGGTTTTGCCTCATGGGGGGTTATAGGGGGTATATCTTTTTGCTTTAGTGATTCTTGTTCTCGTATACGCCGTGCACCACATGCACCCTTAGGGGTGCATGTGGTGCGTTCTATATTTTCAGGGGTGCATGTGGTGCGCTCTATATCCGGATATGAGCCCTCTTTTGTGAACTCCCGTTCACGCGCCGCCTGTGCGTCATGCCCGATGAGAGTGTAGACGGATGCTTTCCGGCGCCCTTCTCTGTAGACCGGAGTAACGGAGATATAGCCGCGTTCTGCGAGTTCCTTCAGCGCATACTGGACCTGTCTGCGGCTTATGCCGGCAACCTCCGCGATCGTATCGATCTTCAGCTGCCAGGATCTGCCGTTTTTGGCGTTCGCATATGTCGCAAGCAGCGCATAGATGCCGCGAGCATAGAATGACACCGTCCTGTCCTGCATAACAGCGATATCCAGGAACGCGAACCAGAAGCCGCCGCGTCCGTCGCTTATATAGCCGTCTTCGGGGCAGTATATAGCTTCGGTAGTATTTTCTTCGTCCGAGAGTATCTTTGTCTGTTCGGACTGCACGCTCATTGTTTTTCCTCCCTTTCTTGTTTCAGCCATGCGGCAATCCCTTCCCTGCAAAGGGTTATATTTCGCATACCCCTTACGTTACAGTGAGTATCATGTAAATGTATGCACTGACGACAAGTCAATTCGTGGCGCAATGCTCCTTCTATCGTGCTTGTCATTTCTCGCCATCTCTCAAAATTAGTCATTGCTTTGCCTCCTGCTCCCAGCAATCCCGACACTCCGCGCCCGCGCTGACGCATGTCGCAAGCACAGACATTTCTTTTGCGCAGGGACGTATGATTTTGCTGAAATACCCCGGGCAGCGGTCTGAATTGTGCATGATCTGCCAGCGGATAAAACCTTCCAGATATTCCGCCTGTTCTTCATCAAGCATCTCTTTGTCCAGCCTGATCGCCTGCATGAGCCTGTCGATTTTTTTCATCTTTTCTCCTCCCAGTCCAGCATCTTGCTGCGCAGGCCGTCCGTCGCGGCAAGAAACATCGACATTCTTTCATATCGTTCCCGATAAAAATTTACCCTTTGGGTCGTCACGTGGAGCTTATCTATCAACAGCTCGATCTCTGACGCGATAAGATCGCAGCAGAATGTTTTTTCATTGCCGTCTATCCGGATACCGGCTTTTTCCTGCGCTCTTTTCAAAACCTGCAGGAAGAGCATTAAATGAATTTTGCCTTCCGTCGTCTCTTTCGAATCGATCATGCCTTTGCCACCCTCTTTCTGCGGCCAGCTTGTCCAGCAGCTCCTGCGCCTCCTCGGCCGTTTTAAAGCCGATGGAGTTTGGCTTTGCGCTGTCTATCCGGCGCCCCTTTTCGTCGTAGATGCCATAAAAGTTCGGCAGCTTCATGATGCGCTGCACGAAATACTCATGCCCGTCAGAGGCGTGATAACTGTACGGATTGCTCATATTTCCGGGACCTCCCGCATAAGCCAGTCAAGGATCAGAGCCCAGCAATCGTTGTCCCTGTTCGTGTTGGGACAGCCCATCCGCTCCAACCTCGGGCAACCGTCGCAGAACAGCGGCTTCAACAGTCTTGCCATCTCGGTCACTTTCGCTTCTCTTATCTTCTCGGCCCTTGTCATGCATCTTCGTCCGTCACGGTTGTGCCGGCTGCTTTGCAGCGCTCCTCGTACTCAGGGAAGCTGTATATATCGTCATATCCGCGGGCAAGCCAGTAATCATACAATTCGGCCTCCGTGCATTCCGTTATTTTCCCGTTTTTGACGTTCATGCCTCTTTCTCCTTCCTCCTGCCGCCGCGGGGAGGATCTACAGGCAATGCTTTCACGCTGGTTTCCCGTTCGTATTGCTTGTCTATATCTACAAAGAACTTCGCAATGAGCTTTTCTGAGAGGTGGGGCTGCAGGCCGGCTTCTGACATTGTTTTTTTTATCTTTACCCAGGAATACCCGGCAAGCCTTGCCGCCCTTATCTCCGTATAGAGTTCCTTTACGATCATCTTTTTAATTGTGTTCATCCCGGATGTCTGGCGCGGGGTCTTTGCAAGTGCAGTCAACGCCTGACGCGCGCGTCCGAGACCGGGGATATCAAAATCAGGCATCTACATCGCCTCCATACTCTTTGCGGTTCGTCATGCTTTGCTCTCCCTCATTTTTCTCCATGTTGTGTAGATAATCGCGGGCCTTGTCCAGCGCCGCTGAAAATCCCCCCACTTCTTGCTTTTGATCTGCCGCCCCTCTGTGTCCCGGTAAAACATAGCGAATGGATAAAAGCCAAGCCGCAGGGTATCTTCGCACCGCTTCTCGGCGGCATCGATCGTGTCGCCGGGGTAGCCGCATAGCACGTAACACCGCGCCTTATGGGGCGTGTACCAGCTATTCGCCTTCAATATTTCCGCCGCTCTGACGAGCTGTCCCCAGCCTTCCGGCGCATCGTATGAGAAAAAAGCTTCGCTAATCTTCGCCGCTGCGAACAGCTCAACGTGCCATGGCTCTAACAATCCGGCGTCCACACCACCCGACAGCCGGGCGTTTGGCTGCCGCTCCAGCATTGCAAATACAGCGCGAATGTGCCCCTCGGAACAAGCGAGTAAGTTATTATCAAGCACGTCGTTTCCTTCTCTGATCTCAATCTCCCGCAATGCGCCCTCCCGCCATGGCACTGAGCAAAACCAGCAGCGATTGTCACAACCCCGGCTCGTTATCGTATAGCCGCGCTTAAGGTACATTCCCGGCGTGAATTCCCCGCCGCGATCGCCAAAGGCCGGACCGCCAATCTTGACCGGAGCGATCCGCGCCCACGCCGTTGCAAGGCGCTCTGCCTCCGGAATATCCCACGTAAAAGTACAACTAACGTGTACTTCGGATATATCCGGCGGCAAGAACAGTGGGATATATCCGACGAAGGCATATTCATCGTCCGGCGTTGCTTTTGTCCGGCGCGGAAAAACGCGGGCTATGCTCATTTTTTGCGATGGTCCTCTCTCATAGACCAACGCCAGCCCATTGGACAGCGTTCACAAATGCCCGGGCCGCGATATATGCACGTTAAGTATGGACACGCCCTTATTATCTGCGCCGCTGTTTCAGCAAGCCAGAGCGCCGCATCATCTATATCGTTGATATACTGCTTGATTTTTTCATATCGAGTTTCCATGTTTTTATCCCCTCTACAACCCAGCCAGATCACAGTTTTCGTTATCTGCTTCTGCGCAATGAAGCGCACTTCTTATACTTTCAAGCTGTGTGCGTGTGATTGCACGATCGTTACATCTCTGCATTACCGTCCTCCTGCTAAACTGTTTTCATAAACACTATCCAGTGGCGTTTACTTTTCTGTTCCCGAATAAGTGGCATTTGCCCAGCCAGACAAAGCACTTCTCTGAGTGGGATTTGCCCTTCGCTCCACTTGAAGATCAATATCCCGTTTGTTTTGAGGACTCTGAAACATTCAGCAAAGCCTTTGCGGAGATCTTCGCGCCAGTTGTTCCCGAGTATCCCGTATTTAAGTGCCAGCCACGATTTGTGACCCGCATTTATAAGGTGCGGAGGATCGAATATTACCAGGTTGAATGTCTCGTTCTTGAACGGCATCTGCCGGAAATCGCCTACGACATCGGGGGCGATTATCAGCGCGCGCCCATCGCTAAGCGTCGTTCTCAACCGACGGTTATCCATATAAACAACGTTCGGGTTTTCACGGTCGTACCAAAACATTTTTGCCCCGCAGCATGCGTCGAGAATTGATGGAGTCATGACGTAGCATCCAACGCTTTTATCTTCTTCCAGTTCTCGCCGGGGGAGTGATATATCCGGCACTTTTACCAAAGCCTTCATTCTTTGTCTCCTCCTCACGCTACGCCTGCACTGGCCTTTGCCCTGAGGTTCGCACCGATCAGCGCAGCAGCCATCGGCGGACAGACCGAATTTCCACACAGGCGCACCTGCGCGCTTTTCGAAAGAGACTTGCCCATGTATTCAGGGGCAATAACATAATCTTCCGGGAAGCCCTGCGCGCGGTAGAGCTCGCGCGGCTGCAACATCCTCATGCCGATGTCGGAAACTGCATAACATTCGCCGTCTATATTCACCGTCACCAGACTTAGCCTGTCTTTGCTGGTCGCGGTGGGCATCGGTTCGTTCAACAGAGCGCCGCCGCCGGTCCCGTAATATTTGTCGAGAAATGCCGCGACAAGGCCTGTCTTGCCGTTCCCGTGCGGCATCACTGTGCCAAGAGGGCTCTCTATATCAGCCGCATTGGAGGTACCGAACTGGCGCACTAAAGAGCAGGCAACAAGACTGTGATGGTCTACCGCAGTTACAGTTCCTGTTGGCACATCCACCTTTTGCCCAACAACGCCGCTGTAATTCTTCATGAGGCTTACAGCGCAGAGTCCATACCTGTTAGAGCTGTCCACGACCATTATCGGCTCCGATAACGCCTGCCCGCGCACTTCCCGTTCACTCTGTTCGCCGTGGTACTGTGACAAAAAAGCGGTGACCAGCGCGAACTTGTTATGTTGGGTGGTAATCGTATGCAACGGCTCTTCCACGTCCTGACACGGCTTGCTGCAGAAGTTCTGCTTAATAAGCACCTCTGCTCCGGTACGCACGACAAACGGCTTGGGGTTATTCACGATGTACCGGAGCACGCCCTTTGCTATCCTCCGCAGCGTGTTCGGTTTGAGCGGTATCCGTCGGCCGAAGATGGACGGACACGGGATACTCCAGTCGATGCATTCCGCGGCTGTCCTGTATGGATTGCCTGTTCCGGGGCCGTGCGTTTTTTCTGGCCAGACGATAGTATCTCCGTCGCAGCGCGCGATCAGAAACAGCCGCTTGCGGATAGTAGGCGCGCCGTAATCACAGGCGCGCAGCTCCCTGTATTCCACCTGATAGCCCAGTTCGCGGAGCGCATCTATGAAATGTGTGAAGGTTTCTCCAGCAAGCGCCTTGATCGGCTGCCCATCGGCGCCGATGGGACCCCGTGTTTTAAATTCTTCGACATTTTCGAGCATGATGACCTTCGGACGGACCTCTTTCGCCCAGCGCACCACCACCCATGCCAAAGAACGTATCTTCCTGCTTCTCGGGCGCCCGCCTTTGGCCTTCGAAAAATGCGTGCAGTCCGGAGATGCCCAGAGCATGCCGACCGGACGCCCTGCGCAGACTTCCACGGGGTCAACTTCCCAGACGTCTGTTTGATAATGCTTCGTGTCGGGATGGTTGGCCATGTGCATGGCGATAGCTTCCGGGCTGTGATTGACGGCGATATCCGGGCTGAACCCCATCGCCATCTCAAAGCCGCAGGAAACCCCGCCGCCTCCGGCAAAGAGATCCACACAGATGTCCATAGGGCCGATCATTTTCACACCCCCGCTACAGGTTTTCTGCGCCTGGATACCGGCAGATCTCTTTTCTGCGCGAAGGCGTCCAGATCGCGCTGTGCTTCTTCCATGGTGTCACGGACTGTCAGCTCGCTGTTGAAGAGGAACAGCCTCTCATGTCCGGTCCTGTCCACGAAGAAGGGCGCGTACTTCGTCAGATTGACTGCCTCGTATGCCCGAACGTAGACTTCGCGACCGCGGTATATATAACGTTTCATTTCTGCGGCTCCGCAAACGGGTTTTCGTTGAGGTCGAGTACGTAGCTGACCAGGTCAGACCTGTCTCTGCTCAGATCAAACTCGGCTTTTCTTTTGATCTGACGTGTCTCTTCGTCAAACTCGCAGAAGGCTATGAGCCCTTTATTGCGGCGGCAGAATTCACCGAACTCAAAGACGCACCCTTCGGAAGACGTCCAGTCGTCTCCGAACACCCAAAGCTCGCAGCACGCATCGAGCAGCCCGCTGCAGCAGTCGAGCACTCTGCGCTGATCGCATCCAAGCGGTTCCACGAAGCTGAATGCATGCACGGGGCTGATCGGGATAACGTCGGTGAAGTCGCTGAAAATTTTATTGCAGATCTTTGTGACGCGCTGTGTGTTTTTCCGGCACTGATCTTCCGTGTATGGCTTTTCTCCGCGAAGCGGATGAGCTATATATACTTTTTTAATCATGGCATCCTCCTGTGGCATAATCAATTTTTTCGGGTTACCGGTTTTTGGTCCGACAGAGACTGTATCCTCTGCCGGACCTTCTTTTATATTTTGCAGAAGGGCATCCCTGCACAATGAGGCAGCCCATTATGCCTATACTCTTCTACTATGACCTCGTTTATTTCATCTGCAGGTATTGCTTTCTCTTCGTCCGCCAGAAGGGACGCGAAATCGTCGATACAGGCCTTCACGTGATTGAAAGCACGGTGCTTGGCGCATCCCTCCTCGCCGATGTCGTATCCGCAGTCAGCAAACCCGCGGTCGGTTATGAGCTCAGGGCAGCGGGCACAGAAAGCCTCCCGAATGAGCCCCGCGCACTGCCACGTGATGCTGTCCGCCAGTTCTTCTTTTCGTTCTTTCTGTGTCATCTTTCAGCCCTCCTGAGTTCCAGTTTCGGTTTTTCGGTGTTCCAGCGGGCAAGGCCCTCAAAGAAATCACCTGTGATATAATTGACACGGGTTCTGTTCATTTCTTTGCCCTTGTCCCGGCGGCAACCGGGCAGGGGCTCTCTTTTTGTCTTCATGCTCTGACCTATTTTGCGTAAGGGCATCCCTGCACCACGAGCCAGCCGTCGAGATCATTCTTCATATGGCTGTAAAGCTCTGCCTGCGCCGCCTGCAGGTAACGCGGGAATTTGGGGCATCTCAGTTTAATGAGCGGCTGTTCGCCGGCTGTCTTCGGCTGGTAGATCTCCACTTCGATCTCCATCCGCTGGAAGAAACCGCTGTTTTTGTATATCTCGATATTTGAGAGAAACAGCTGAGGGATACGGACCGTCCCTTCGGCGTCACGCACCTTCACGCAGAAGGTATAGTTGTTGCGGTTGTCGAAGGTGAAATCTCCGGTTACGTTGGAGACATATTTGAAGTTTTTGAAAGCGACAAGCAGCTCTTCGAAACCGTCGATAGTCGCGGCGTCGCAGCGCTTGATGTAGTCGATCAGATCTTTAAGGGCAAAGGCAGTACCACCCGACGAAAGGACCGGCTCCCACTCTTCTGCCTGGACGGAATATGTATACGGCATTGTTACCGTGTCCTGTTTGCGTGAAATGACCGTGTCGTCCAGGATCGCCGTGAAGCCGGCGGCATCCGCGAATATTATTGCCGACAGACGGGCGCCTTTTGCCTTCACCAGCGAGCAGAAACTTTCGACATCGAGCGCAGTATACTGGCAGCCCTGGTAGTTGAACAGCGGCAGCGGATTAGGCGCGATACCTTCGATAATAGTGATGGGGTCTTTATGTCCCTGCGGCACTACAATGTTTTTTATCTCCATTTGTTTTCTCCTTCCTTAATCGTTTGCGCCCGCGGATCCGGCGAACAGATTGTTCTGAACCGTCGGCATGTCGACCTCGCCGTAATTGCCGAGATCGAGCTTGTCCGCGGTTACCGCGCGCGTCATCAGATCGCGGCGGCAGCGTGTGACCTTCTTGTCGGTCGCGAATGTCGGGCGGATGCTCGATTTCATGTCGACCTGAGTTTCACTGTCCGGGCACAGCTTGAAAGTCAGCGTGATCGTGATGCTTGCCGACTGCGTCGCGTCTTTCAGCGAGGCTACGACGCCTGGCACCAGGCGCATGAACGTCCTGTCAAGATCGGACATTTCCTTAAGTGAAAGCGGTATCATTACGTTTTCCATCATGGCAAAAATCCTCCTCTTATGCCGTTCTTATTTCTTTCATGGGGCCGTGGCAGCCCTTACCGTGCAGGCGGCATCCCCAGCAATCCATTTCTCTGAGCTGCGTGGACAGCGCCGCATGCCGCTCCACGCTGTTAGCTTCGCCGATCCGCTTCGTGCGGCGGCGGTATCCGCAGTAGAGGTACACTCCTGAGCGGTCTCCGAACCGCTTGTCGCCGAAGAGAAGCTGCATTATGTCTTTAAGCATTCGCTCTTCCTCCTTTGTAGTTAAGTTGCTCCCTGCGGGGCATGGAATCCATATACCTGTCCACGTCCTTCAGGTCGTACCTCACCAGCTTCCCGATCTTGATACTCGGGATCTGCAGCTTGCCTTCCCTCTGATATATATCGAGGGTATAAGCTGACATCCCGAGATATTCCGCGGCCTCTTCTTTTGTAAGAAACCGTTTGAGTCCGCTGCGCTGCACTTCAAGAAGCTCGATGAGGTAATCGAGCTTCGTTTCGATATTTTTCATGTCTGTCTGCCTCCCTTCCTACTCCAGCGCGGCGGCCAGAGCGTTCAATAACCTTTTCGCCGCAATCCTTGTTTTTTCCTCGTCGATGCGGCCGTCGGCTAAATCGAGAGCTTCCGGGACGCCGTACCTAAATCCCTCTACGGCCTCGGCCAGCTCACGGGCCTCCGCTATTCCGTCTTTGCCCCCTGCGGCTGGGGCGGCGAATTATGCGACCCGTTCCAATGCCGCGTCCAATGCGGCGACCCCGCATATCTTTCCAACTTCTTCCAAACCGCACTCCCAAAGCTCCTCCGGGTCTATTGCGTAAATGCCTTCTTCTTCAGGGGCATAAATCTCCGCACCCCTCAGCAAAGCGAAAAATGCCTTTTTAGCCTCTGCATATTTTGCGTTGCGGTGAAGCATCTCGACGGAGTAGCTTAATAATTCTTTTGCCGCATACTTCTTGCTCTGCTCTGCTTCGTAAATTGCCTCCATGCCGCGTGTAAGCTGACAATAAAGAGCATCTTTTAATTCTCTTTTCACCTTTTCTCCTCCTCCTACCCCAGCGCGGCGGCCAGAGCGTTCAATAACCTTTTCGCCGCAATCCTTGTTTTTTCCTCGTCGATGCGGCCGTCTGCTAAATCGAGAGCTTCCGGGACACCGTACCTAAATCCCTCTACGGCCTCGGCCAGCTCACGGGCCTCCGCTATTCCGTCTTTGCCCCCTGCGGCTGGGGCGGCGTAGGGTTTGCGGGGTCGCCTCGCAGAAGGTCATCTACTGTGCAACTCAGGGCTTCGGCCATTTTTGATAAGTCTGCGCCACGGGGGTCGCGCCCGCCGTTCTCATAGCGAGACAATGTAACCGTAGAGATATTTACCTTTTCGGCAAGTTCGGATTGTGTCATGCCGCGAAGCTCCCTGAATTTTTTAATTGCTGTCATTCAATCACCTCCTGTTTTATCTATTTGTTAATCTATTCAGTATTATATATATCCGTTTAGATATGTCAACAATCAACATTAATATTCGTTAATGTTTAACTATAAACAAATTGCATCTTGCAATTCTTAACCGTTTGTTAATAATATTGGTAGAAACATAAAGCGAAAGGGGTAATATGCTTGATAGGCACCAACATTCGGATGCTTCGCGAACAAAGGGGGTTGAAGCAAGCCGAGCTTGCAAAGGCTGTCGGCATTAGTACCGTTACCCTTTCAAGGTATGAGAACGGAATACGAACTCCGAGGGCTGAGGACATTGCCACCCTTGCCGCTGTATTGCAAACGACCGTCGCCTATCTCATGGGCGAGGCCGAAACTACAGAACCGCTTACCCCCAATCCCCCAGAACACAACTCCAACGCCCGTGCGGACGCCGCAAAAAGCTCAGGACAGATTATCCGCGTGCCGGTCTACGGACCGGAGGCCGCCGCCTGCTGCGGGAATGGCTTCGGCGACATGGAACCGGCACCCGCCGCCGAGGAGTATATCGACATCCCCGCCGGCTTCCTCGGCCCCATCGACCCGGAACGCCTCCCCTTCATCATCTACGCCTCCGGCGACAGCATGATCGACGCCGGCATAGCCGACGGCTCTCAGGTCATCATCAACCCCGCCGACGCGGTCCTCGACGGTGACGCCGCCCTCGTGGACTTCGCAATGAACCCCGTAGCGCACAGCATCGCCGTGAAGCGCGTCTACTGGCTCGACGGCGGCGCAGTGGAGATACGCTCCGCATGCGGCGACGGCTGGAAACGCACCTTCTCACGCGAAGACGCCGACGAAAAATCCATCCGCATCATCGGAAAAGTAGAATGGGTCGGACATAAACCAAGGAGAGGGTAACAGGATGAGGATGCCATATTTCGACCGAAGCCGATAATATAGCAGGGAGGGGACAGTTATTGAAAAAATTCTTTGAAAGTTATAACACAGTATGGCATATGCCACAAACATTAGATCCTCTTGTGTATAAGTGTGCTTATTGCGGAAAGGAAGTCAGCTCAGAAAAGGGATATGTGTTTGGAGTAGGAGCGGAGGGTAGAATTCACGAATATAAGGGTGGGGTTTATATATGCCCGTCATGTAAACATCCGACCATTATTATTTCA
>JAFYJW010000042.1 GCA_017537925.1 Synergistes sp.
CAAGCAGTCGGTAGCGGTCGGTCTCTTCCACTACGTTAAGGAAAGCGTGCTCTTGAACGCGGGCGTATCGCTCAACGGAGACGGAGACACGATGGGCCGCGTAGGAGTGAGCTTCGCGCTCGGCAAAGGCGGCGGACAGACAGTGCTGCCCGTTAAGGCCGAAGCGATGCAGAAGAGGATAGCGGAGCTGGAAGAGCGCAACGAGAGAAACGAGGCAATGATAAAAGAGATGGCGGAGATGATAAAGAGCCTGCAGGCAAAAATCGACAAATAGTAATGAATCTGCCGCGGGCAGCGGCAGCGACGATACAGGCGCGCCCTTATGAGGAGCACAGGCTCTCCGGCTGTTTGTCCAGGTTGTGCGAGCATAAGGGCGCGTAATATCTGACTTTTTTGACCGCCGATCGAGCGTTTTCCGGGGTTTTTCGGCGCAAATGCCTGCCTTTGTTGACCGGATCTGCGGCAGTAGCTATACTACTTAAATGTTGTGTTAAATAAAAAGATTCTGGGTGCGCAGCGGCAGCTTTTTCGCGCATCCGGCTTTTTGCGGGTGATCATATGTCTGATGCTGAAAAAGATCTGCAGGAGGCATGCCGGGGCGAAAGCCTTGACGCCAACGCTTCTCTTGCGGCGGTGGTTTCGATGTTCGCATATTTGGTGACGGTGCTGCTCTCGCGCGGCGGAGTGCTTGACGCGCTTGCACCGGGCACGGCGCTGTGGTGGGCCGTGCGCTTCATGAATTATCTCTGTTATGCTTCCGTCAACTGTTTTGTTATGTCGGTATCATGGCTCCTTATCACAAAGGGCTTTTCGTGGCTGCGCGCCGCTGATATGTTGCTCTCTCTGCTGTTGTGGTCAGTTGTTTTCTTTGCCGCTGCTTTTCGCATGGATCCTGCCGCGTATCACTTCTCGCCTTCGCTCTTTTTCAGGGTGTTTATGCCGTTTGTTTCAGGCAGCTTCGGTCTGCCGAGCCTGCTTATCGCCCTCTATATAGTCTCGCCGTTTATTGCCGGCTCTTTATCGCGCATGACTGTCGGACAGCATGCTTCATTATGCTTCATGATGGTTTTGATGCTCTCGTTTATTCCCGGCGTCCTTGTCTTCTCAGACGCGTGCTACGCGCTGCACGGGCGCTCGCTGATATGGTTTGTCACGCTCTTTATCCTGAGCGCTTACATACGCCGCGACCCCGGCATTATAAAACTGTCGGCTTCTTCATCGTTCTGCTTCTGGCTTGCATGCGCCGCTGTTACGACTGCCGCGATGTACGTATTGCCCGGAGCGCTCTATTCTGTTTTCGGCAAAAATTCCTATGCATCTTCGATATATGAATATAACTCGATACTGACGCTCTGTTCGTCATTTTTCATGTTTGCCGGGTTCATGCGCCTGAAGCCTGTCAAATGGTCTCTTTGCGGGCTTCTGCCGGATCTTGTGCCGCTTATGCTTGGGGTCTGCATTATTGCCGCATGTCCCTGGACAGATAAATTTATCTACGGCAGACTTGCCTCTCCGCGCCGTTTTGCGGGGACGGCGGCCGTTATCCCTCTTTCTCTGATGTATACCCTTGCGATCTTTGCCGTGGCCCTTTCCGCGGAGTTCATCAGAAAGACTCTATTTTCAATGCTGCTTGGCAGCCGGAACGAGGTGTCCGAAGATGGCAGATAACGAAGAAGGCAGAATGCTGACAAAGTCGGCGCAGCCGCGCGGGATCAACGTGGATATGCTGAGGGTGGTATGCATGTTCTTTATTGTCGTGCTGCACTCTTACGGCGTGGTCGGTCTGTTGTCATCTATTAAGCCGCTCTCCGCCAACTGGTGGGTATGCAGCACTTTCCGCGCTATCGCATCCAACGCTTCCAACTGTTATGTGCTTATCAGCGCTTATTTTCTCTGCATGTCACGCTTTTCTGCCCGCAAGGTGCTGAGCCTGATGCTGCAGGTGTTTATTTATTCGTCTGTCCTTTATCTGCTGGCGGTATCCACAGGTATCAGAATCTTCAACACGGAAGAGATGCTGAAAGCTTTTTTCCCGGTGTCTACGGCTTATATCTGGTTTGCTTCCTGCTATGCGGCCATGTATATCTTATCGCCGTTTATCAATATCTCGATAGGTTCCATGAGCCGGGAAAAGCTGCGGAATCTGATCGTGATACTGTTTGTTTTCCTCTCGCTTGCACCGGCCGTCACGCTGGGTCATGACGCGTTCGGCGTTGCGAGGGGCTTCTCTCTGATCTGGTTTGTTTTCCTTTATTACACAGCGGCCTATATAAGGCTTTATGTTTACGACATGACTAAAGAAAGCGGCGGGGGCGCGCTCAAATACCTTTGCGTTTTTGTGCTCCTTATTCTGTTTGCAGTGCTCTGCAGAGGCTTTGCAGCGCCGCCGCTCTACAGGATATACGGCAGGACGCCCTTTGTTCTGTTCTATGGACGTACGGCTCCTGTTTTTCTGTTTGCGTCGCTTTCGATATTCATGTTCTTCCTGCGGATAAGAGTAACGAACGGACTCGTTTCGAAAGTTGTTTCTGCTCTGACCCCGCTCGTATTTGGTATTTATCTCTTTCATAATCACCCGGCGGTGCGCGGTTTTATATGGAACAACATCTTCCATATGAAGGAGTATGCGAACGCACCGTATCTGCCTTTCTATATACTGTTTGCCGCAGTCTGTGTGTACAGCGCAGGGCTTCTGATAGATTCGCTGCGCATGAGGCTGCAGGGCATGCTCGAGAATACGGCTGTATTCAAAAAAGCATGCGCCGCGCTCTCTTCGGCAAAGCTGATCTCCGTTATGGAGAGCGTCGATAAAAAGGCCGCGGTGCGCTGAAGACAAATACATCCGACCGCCTTGCGCAAAACAGCGGAAGCGGCTGAGGTTTTTCCTTGCTTTTCGGCAGTCAGCGGGACTTTCCCGCGGCTGCTTTTTTTATTCTTCTTACGGGATATGAGAGCGTGCCGGTTATTATACGTTCGATGACCGCGGCTTTGTCTTTGCTTCTGCGGAAGACCTCGGCGAAGATAGCGGCGTTTTCTTTGGACGGTTTCTTCAGCAGTTCGACCCATGCGTGGTAGCCGGCGTCGATGCGGTATTCCCTGAATTCTATTTTTCTGCCGAAGACTTTGTCCGCCATTTTTACGCATTCGTCGGCCCACTTGAGGTAGGAGAGCGACAGATTGTTGTTGTGGCTGTACGCGCTCCAGCTGCCGCTGTCGGAATCTGTAACGTAGCGGTATGCGGACATCACTTCGTTGATCCGGAAGACGGGGCCGTGAAGAGTCAGCAGCAGCATAAGCTTCAGATCAGGCACGCATTCGCATGCGCAGTAATCCCTGTCCTGTTCTTCGGTAAAATCAAGGAAAACGTTTTTGTACATAAGAGTCGAGCTTTGTCCGGCGTGGAGCCCCTTTTCGACGTCGTCAAGCGTACATATCTGATCTTCCGTGAAATGTCTGAACGCAAAACCGCTGCGCGGGCGCCCTTCGTCGTCGACAAAGGCTATCTCGTGTGCGCAGGCGGAAAAATCCGGATGGCTTTCCATGAAGTCGAACTGTTTCTGGAGTTTCAGAGGATCTGTCCAGTAATCGTCGCCCTCGAGAACGGCAATGTACTTTCCGCGGCATCTTTTCCTTGCGTCTCTTGAATTTTTGACGACGCCTACATTCTGCGGATGAAGTATGAGGTGGAAGAGGTCCGGCCGGCGCGCCGCGTATTCTTTGAGTATTTCAGGGGTGGAATCCGTCGAGCAGTCTTCAGCGACAAGCACTTCAAAAGGGAAATCGACCCGCTGCATCAATATGCTGTCGAGCGCTCTTCTGATGTATTTTTCGTGGTTGTAGGCTATAAGTATAACGCTCAGAAGCGGATTCCCCGGCATCATCCGCGCCCCCTCTTCAACAGCGTCATTATAGCACTGTAATTGCGCTCGCAGTTTCTGTTGTCTATATGCACGAAAAAGTCTTCAGCTCTCTTTGCGTATTTTTCTTCCGGAGAGAAGTTTCTCTTCATGCAGGCCGATATCTCTGACAGCAGCCCGCTGATATTGACGCATAGCGGGCCGAAGCCGTCTCTGCCGTAGTCGAAGTATGACTGCGCAAGATGCTTTTGCCGGAATTCTTCGGCGTCGAACTGATAGTACACAAGAGGCCTGCGCATATAGGCAAAGTCCGCCGATATGCTTGAATAGTCTGTTATAAGCATCGAAGCCCCCGAGATCAGCTTCTGTATATCCGCATCCCCCCATGGCAGCAGAGTGATATCAGAAGACCGGCAGGAAAAATCACTGAGAAACCTTTCCATGTTCCTGTGCGGACAGAATATGAGGCGGGCTTTATTTTCCTTGAGTATCTGTTCAAGCTCCGGCGAGTTTAAAAATTCGTTCCAGCGTTTGAAGAAATGTGTTTCTCTGAAGGCTTCCCGGCTTCCGCCGTGCGCTATCCACTTGCGCCATGTCGGTATGACGAGCAGCGTTCTGCCGCAGTCGGTATTTTTGTCCGGCAGCGCGTCGTAGCGGCACATTCCGGCGCAGGCGACGCCGCCTTCCGGGTAGCCGAAGCATTTTTTGACGAATTCATATTCGGGTTTTGCGCCGCATATAAAGAGCGTTATCCTTGTGTTTTTGTAATGAAGATATTTGACGTCGTTGAAGGTGACACCGTGCTGAAGCAGCACTCTTTTGGTGTGCAGCAGACCGGAGACTTCCAGTACATGGCATACGGCAGCGTTCGGATTGCCGCCTTTTTGCGAGCTGATATTGACCTCCGCGGCAAGGTAATATATCCAGTGGCGCAGAGAGCCGAACTGTACGGTCTCTCCGATGTTTCCGGCCTTTTCCGCGTCATCCGACGCTTTGTTTACCGCATAGACCGCATCGACCTCCGGGTGTTCGCTGCGAAGATATTTGAAGAGACAATAAGCGTTGTCGCGCGCTTCATCCGCATATTCCGAAAGAAGCCACAAATGCCCGCGTTTTCTGCGGTACAGGACGGAGAGCGGAAAAGCCGCAAGAAATTTGAAAATATGCAGTATATCATTGTATGTAACTCTGGAGAACTTGTCTTTCAGGTCTTCGCCCAGATAAAACATGACGTTTCAGGATTTTTCATACGCCGAGCAGACTTCATTGCTGTCTCCGGACATGACGGCCTTTCCGCTGTTGAGCCACAGCGCTTTTCTGCACACTCTCCGCACGTCGTCGCATGAATGCGAAACAAAGAGCAGAGTTACGTTGTTTTTCAGCATCTCCTGCATCCTTATCTCGCATTTTTTCTGGAAAGTTTTATCTCCTACTGCAAGGACCTCGTCTACTATCAGTATATCCGGGCGCACGACGGTAGCTATAGCAAAGCCGAGACGGGCACTCATACCGGAAGAAAAGTTTTTTATCGGCACGTCGATGAAGCGGCCTACCTCGGCGAAGTCAAGAATTTCTTCAAAATGTTCTTCCATAAAGCGTTTGTCGTGTCCGAGCAATGCCCCTGTCAGGAAAATATTTTCCCTTGCCGTAAGCCTTCCGTCAAAGCCAGCCTGAAGTTCGATGAGAGGCGCTATGCGGCCGTGCGTTTTTACCGTTCCGCGGTACGGCTTGAGTATGCCGCATATAAGTTTAAGCAGCGTTGATTTGCCGGATCCGTTCCGGCCTATTATGCCCCATGATTCACCTTTTTTTACGGTAAGGCTGACCCCCTTAAGGGCAAAGAATTCCTGAAAGAAAAGCTCTCTTTTTACCATCTTCACAAAATATTCTTTCAGGTTGTCTATTTTTTCTTTCGAGAGGTTGAAACGGACCGAAACGTCCTTTACCTCTATCATGACATTTTCTTCCATAATATGCCGTTACCCCGAAGCTTTGACTGTTTTTATATATAAAGAATGAAGTTGTCCTGAGTTCTCCTGAATGTCTCTACCCCCACCACAAGTGAGAGGAGCGCGAAAACCCAGCCTATCACAAAGATCTCCGTATCCTGCATTGTGCCGTAGAGAATGAAGCCGCGCGCCTGCTCCACATAAATAAATATGGGATTGAGGTGCGACACGAGCCAGTAAAGATTTTTCGGCAGTATCTTTGCCGGATAGAAGATCGCAGACAGGTACATCCATGCCGTTAGCACGGCATTGTATATATACTGAACGTCACGAAAGAACACGTTGGCCGCCGCAAGGAAGAAAGCAAGCCCCATACAGAAGATATAAAGCTGCAGCAGCGTGATGGGCAGAAAAAATATATACCATGAAGGGGGCGTCCTTGTGACCAGCATTACGATAGCTATGGCTCCGAGCGAAAAAATAAAGTTGACAGCGGAGCTCGTAACGCTTGCCAGCGTGAATATATAGCGCGGCACATAGGTCTTTTTCAGAAGCGAGGCATTGCTTATTATCGACCACATGCCCATCCTTGTGGCTTCTGACAGGAAGTCGAAAAAGGATCTTCCTATAATAAGATATATCGGATAGTTAATGACGTCGTAGCGGAACATGTTGGAAAATACCGCTGTCAGAACGAGCATTATCAATAGAGGGTTCATAATGCTCCACAAGTAGCCCAGAACGCTTCTTCTGTATTTAAGGCGTATGTCGCGCCTCACCAGCTGTGCAAGCAGTTCTCTTTTGTTGTATAGATTTACGACGCGTTCTATGTTTTTTGTCATAATGTCTTATCACCGCTGCCGGCATACGCTCCGGAATTACGAATGTTCCTGTATTTTCTTATGCTTCTTAAAGCATAGGAAAACATCGCGCGGGCCGCTTCAAAGAAAGAGAGCCCGACCAGCCTGTATGTCCGGTATGTCATAATTGCCGAGCGAAATTTATTTCCTGACTTTGACTCCCGGGATACTCTGTACCGCAGAAGCGGCAGATCAAGTCCGTACGCGCGCACGCCGTTTCTGAGCAACGTCAGCCACAGCGCATAGTCTTCGTGCGTGCCGTCTCCCGAAGGAGTATTATACAATAACAGCTGTTTTTTTAACAGCACGGAGGAGCAGGAGATGATGTTCTGCTTAAGGAGCCCGCTGTAGTCTGTCTCCTCCGGGACGTTCATTATCCAGCCGTAAGGAATGCTCTTTTCATCTATAAATGAAGATGCGGTAAAAGTGAATTCCGCGTTTTTCTCCGCTGCGAAATCCAGCTGTTTCTGTAATTTGTCCTCTTCCCATATGTCGTCCGCGTCCAGGAACGCGATCCATTCGCCGCGGGCCGCCTTCAGCGCGCGCTCACGCGAGCGCCTTGCGCCGATGTTCGTTTCATTGAGATAGAGCTTTATGCGCGGATCCGCTGCTGAAAACACAGCCGCGGCGTCCGCGGTATCGTCGCTGGAGCAGTCGTCTATTATTATAAGCTCCCAGCTTCGGCAGCTCTGCGATATGACAGAACGCACCGCTTCTGAGATGTATTTTCCGGCGTTGTACGCCGGCATTATTACCGATACGGCCGGTTTGCCGCAGAGAGGCTCCAAAGGCGCCAATCCTTTCCTTTTTTGATGTTTTTCCCGACAGCAGGCGTACGGCTTTCAAAAGGCCCCGCATATATTTAATGATATCACAGAAAAGAACGCCGTGCGCACGCTGCGGCCCCGCGGGAAACAATGAGCGCGTAAGCAAAAAAGGGGCCCTCGCTGAGGGCCCCTGGTCAGTATGCCTGGATACTTACCTGCTATGCTACATCTCTCTCGGCTGTGCTTTATAGTGCGTATGGAGATATTTGTGCGATTTCTCTCCGAGCGGCTTGCCGAGCCATGTGTCGTAGAGGGCCTTGATATCCGGGTTGTTGTGCGACTGGCGCAGTGTGTTTGCTTCGTCGTCGCGGTAGATGGCCGCTGTACGCGCAGCTCTGATCTCCGGTGTGACCGGCTGGGGCTGTCCGCCGCCGCCGATGCAGCCGCCGGGGCAGGCCATGATCTCGATGAAGTGGTAGTCCGCTTCGCCTGCGCGGATCTTGTCCATCAGTATCTTGGCGTTCTTAAGCGTATGGGCTACGGCAAGCTTCACCGTGACATTCTGTCCATTGATCGGAACGTCTACGCTGGCTTCTTTGATGCCTTCCATGCCGCGGACCGGCGTAAATACCACGCCCGGAATCTCCTTGCCATCGTTGAGTATCGCATAGACCGTGCGTATTGCGGCTTCCATGACTCCGCCTGTGGCTCCGAATATGACCGCTGCTCCGGTCGATTTGCCGAGCGGGTTGTCATACTCTTCTTCCGGCAGGTTCTTGAAGTCGATACCGGCGTTTTTGATCATGCGGGCGAGTTCGCGCGTCGTGAGCGAAACGTCGACGTCGGGGATGCCGGGGTTGCTCTGCAGCTGCGGACGTACTACCTCAGACTTCTTAGCGGTGCAGGGCATTATGGAGACGCTGAATATCTTCTCGACGGGGATGCCCTGAGTCTCGGGCCAGTAGGTCTTCGCCAGAGCGCCGAACATGCCCTGCGGTGACTTGGCCGTCGAAAGGTGCGGCAGCAGATCGGGATACTTGATCTCGATGAAGTTGATCCAGCCCGGCGAGCAGGATGTGATCATCGGCAGCACTCCGCCGTTCTGTACGCGGTGCAGGAACTCGCTGCCCTCTTCCATGATCGTGAGGTCGGCCGAGAAGTCGGTGTCGAATACCTTGTCGAAGCCGAGGCGGCGCAGAGCGGCGACCATCTTTCCGGTCACGATCTCGCCGGCCGGCAGGCCGAGCTCTTCGCCGAGGGCCACGCGAGTGGCGGGAGCGGTCTGTACGATCGTGTACTTCTCAGGATCGCCGAGGGCCGCGAATACTTTTTCGGTGTCATCGCGCTCGCAGATAGCGGCTGTCGGGCAGACGGCGGCGCACTGTCCGCAGTAGGAGCAGGCGACCTTGTCGAGACCGAGGCCGAACGCCGGCTCGACTATCGTCTTGAAGCCGCGGTTCACGAACGAGTAGACGTCGAGTCCCTGACGCTCGTGGCAGGCTCTGATGCAGCGTCCGCAGAGGATGCACTTGTTGGGGTCGCGGACGAGGCTCGGGTTGCTCTCATCTTTTACAGCCTCGCGCTTTGCGCCGGTGTAGGGGACTTCACGGACGCCGAGGTCGGCGGCGATGCGCTGAAGTTCGCAGTCGTTGTTCTTCTGGCAGAAGAGGCAGTCCTGCGGGTGGTTTGCAAGAAGCAGCTCGACGACTGTCTTGCGCGTCTCGCGTACCTTCTGTGTGTTCGTATGAACTACCATGCCGTCCGCTACGGGATACACGCAGGCAGCTCCGAGTCCGCGCGCTTTTTCGATCTCAACGATGCATACGCGGCAGGCGCCGACTTTCTCAAGCTCCGGATGGTAGCAGAGCTGCGGAATGCGGATTCCGGCTTTGGCAGCGGCCTCTATTACGGTAAAGTTAGAGGGCACTTCTACTGTTTTGCCGTCTATTGTAACTTTTACAAGATCCATATTATTTTTACTCCCCTTCCATTAGCCGAAATTATCCGCGCACGATAGCCTTGAACGGGCATTTCTCGAGGCAGGCGCCGCACTTGATGCATTTCGCGGCGTCGATGACGTACTGCTGCTTCGGCTGGCCGCTGATCGCGCCCACCGGGCAGTTCTTCGCGCAGAGTCCGCAGCCTTTGCAGGCGTCGGTGATCTTGAAGCTCAGAAGGCTCTTGCAGACGCCGGCCGGGCATCTCTTCTCCTTGATATGTGCCTCATACTCGTCTCTGAAGTAGCGGAGGGTCGAAAGGATCGGGTTCGGCGCGGTCTGGCCGAGGGCGCAGAGAGCGCCGGCCTTGATGGATACGGCGAGTTTCTCGAGTTTCTCTATATCGCCGTCTTCTCCTCTTCCGTCCGTGATCTTTTCGAGTATCTCAAGCATACGCTTCGTGCCTTCGCGGCAGGGCGTGCATTTTCCGCAGGATTCCGACTGTGTGAAGTTGAGGAAGAACTTCGCAACGTCGACCATGCAGGTATCCTCGTCCATTACGACGAGACCGCCTGAACCCATCATTGCGCCGGCTGCGATGAGCGAGTCGTAGTCGATAGGCGTGTCAAGGAGCTTTTCGGGCATGCATCCGCCGGAAGGTCCGCCGATCTGAACTGCCTTGAACTTCTTGCCTCCGATGATGCCGCCGCCGATGTCGAAGATGATCTCGCGCATCGTGATGCCCATCGGGACTTCGGCAAGTCCTGTGTTGTTGATCTTGCCGGTAAGGGCGAAGACTTTTGTTCCCTTTGATTTTTCGGTTCCGAGCTTGGCGAATTCTTCAGCGCCTACGCGGAAGATGTAGGGGATATTCGCGAATGTTTCAACGTTGTTGATGTTGGAGGGTTTGCCCCAGAGTCCCTTTACTGCGGGGAACGGCGGGCGCGGACGCGGCATGCCGCGGTTTCCTTCGATGGACTGCATAAGAGCCGTCTCTTCGCCGCAGACGAATGCTCCGGCTCCTTCTTTAATGTGGATGCGGCAGCTGAAGTTTGTGCCGAGGATGTTGTCTCCGAGGAGTCCGGCCTCTTCAGCCTGGGCGATAGCCTGTTTCAGGCGTTTGATCGCGAGCGGATATTCCGCGCGGCAGTAGATGTAGCCTTCGTCGGCGCCGATGGCGTAGGCTCCGATGATCATTCCTTCCAGTATCGCGTGCGGGTCGCCCTCAAGCAGCGAGCGGTCCATGAACGCACCGGGGTCGCCTTCGTCCGCGTTGCAGATTATGTATTTCTTCGGACCCGGTGATTTCTGGCAGAATCCCCACTTCATGCCTGTCGGGAAACCGCCGCCGCCGCGCCCGCGGAGCCCGGTCTTTTTCATTTCTTCTACGACCTGCTCCGGAGTCATTTCAAGAAGTACCTTCGCAAGTCCTTCGTAACCGTCTGCCGCGATGTATTCCTCGAGCGAATCGGGGTTGATGCGGCCGCAGTTCTTCAGGACCTGGCGATGCTGCTTTTTGTAGAAATTGATCTGCTCGTAATCTGGTACGCTCTCTTCGGTGATCGGGGCTTTGTAAAGAAGGCGCTCAACGATGCGTCCCTTGAGAAGATGCTCGCTGACTATTACAGGAACGTCTTCAGGAGTTACGCGCGTATAGAACGTTCCTTCCGGATATATGATGACAAGGGGTCCGTTCTCACAGAAGCCCTGGCACCCGGTTTCTACTACAGCAACTTCTTTTTCAAGGCCGGCTGACTTTACTTCGTCCTTGAATTTCGCCAATACCTTGGCCGAACCGCTTGAGGTGCAGCCTGTTCCGGCGCATACCAGCACATGTGCTCTTACGAGAGCCATAGATAATTCCTCCCTTCAGCCTACGCTTCTTTGCTCGGGATCTTGGCTACGACAAGATCCTCAACGATGGCGCCGTTGATGAGATGATCCGCGATTATACGCGGCACATCGGTCGGCTGGACATTTCCGTAGGTGACTCTGTCCTTGCCCGGAAGGACTACGTCAAGAAGGGGTTCTTTCTGGCACATGCCTATGCAGCCCGTCTGCAGAACCGCGACGTCGTGTATGTTGCGCTTTGCAAGCTCATCAAGCACGGCTGTCATGACTGCGCGCGCACCGGCCGCTATGCCGCAGGTGCCCATGCCGATTATTATCTGTTTCTCATTGAGTTTTCTTGATTCTGTCTGCTGTTTTGCCGCAGCCTTTATCTTACGAAGATCATCAAGACTTTTAATTGCCATCTGAAAATTCCTCCTACCTTAACTACGCGTACTGATTCAGGATCTCGCCGATCTTCTGCGGAGTGAGCCTGCCGTGTGTCTCGTCGTTGACCATAACGCACGGGGCAAGGCCGCACGCGCCTATGCATGCGACGGTCTCAAGCGTGAACTTAAGATCTTCAGTCGTAGACTGGCCTTCCTTGAGGCCGAGCTTTTCCCTGATCGCCTGCAGCACTGTTTTTGCTCCGCGGACATGGCATGCGGTCCCCTGGCAGGAACGGATGATGTTTCTTCCGCGCGGATCAAGATGGAACTGAGCGTAGAAAGTCACAACTCCGAAGATATGGCTGATGGGAACTCCGATCTCTTTGCTGATCTCCAGCAGGACGTCTTTCGGCAAATAACCAAAAATCTCCTGCGCCTGCTGAAGCACAGGAATCACGCTACCTTTGGTTCCGCGGTATTTGCCGAGGAGCTCTGACAGCTGCTCCCACTGCTTTTCCGACGATTTCTCCACCATATAAAACGCACCCTCCTTAATTTGCTGCCACTTTTCACAGGCCCTCCCGCCCGGGAAAAAATCAGGTGTATCTGATAAAAAAATCACAAACATTTCTTCTGTGACCACCGCGTGCATATTACGCAACAGAGCGTTTGAGAAATAACGCGCAAAGTACACAGGATTGTACCTATTATACCATGGCGGAAACTGATAGCAATACGGATTCGCACTTTTGGGCGGAATGGTTAATTGCAAAAGTAAATTCCCGCAGGGGTGGGAATTTACTTCTTCCGAATCATGAGTGAGCCGCATGTGGAATTTACTTGTTCCTAAGAAAACTGTAGCATGTATATCTGTCATCCTGAGGGCTCGGTCCGGCGGAA
>JAFYJW010000043.1 GCA_017537925.1 Synergistes sp.
GCCTCGGTCACTTCCGGCGTGACCTGCCCCGCACATCCCGGGCCGGCGGAAAGCACATATATTTTATTTCGCATTTCTTATCTCCTCCGCAAAGAGCCCGGCGTTCTCCGTAGCTCCCAGGATCCTGCCGCTGCTGTCCAGAAACGCCACGGCGGCGTCGATATCTCCGTAATTACGCATACGGCAGCGCTTCGCCGTTATATGTGCCAGAGTCCCCCAGAGCCGCTCCAGCCCCTCCTCGCGGACGCGCAGGATAGCTTCTTCTGCCGTCGTGCATTCATAGAGCCGCCTTATCGCTGCAGCAGGCGCGCCGGCAAGAGCGGCCTGAGTGCAGAGGGCTTCCAGCGCTCCCCCTCCTTCGCGGTTGTGCGTGCGGAAGCTCCCGGCCGCGACTTTGAGCAGTTTGCCGGGATGTCCTCCTATAAGAAGACGCTTCAGCCCGAGGCGCGCGGCCTCGTCTATCACATAGCCGATATAATTCCCGCACTGCACGACGGAGCGGTTCTCTATGCGGTAGGCGCCGCGCAGAGCCTTCTCGCCGGCTCCGGCAAATGCTATCGCCACCGCCTCTTCTCCGGCCGCCGCATGGGTGCTCAGTTCAAGCGAATAGGATTCAAGCAGCGCCGCTTCGTCCATCGGCTTCACGCGCCCGGTAGTGCCAAGTATCGAGATGCCTCCCTCAATGCCGAGCCTCGGGTTGAAGGTGCGCTTCGCTATCTCCCTGCCCTCCGGGGCCGATATTGTGACCAGCGCTCCGCGCGGGCCTGTGACTTCCCGCACCGCGCGTTCTATCATCGCCCTCGGTACCGGATTTATCGCCGCTTCGCCCACGGGCAGCTTGAGTCCGGGCAGAGTAACGGTCCCGACGCCTTCCCCGGCGGCAAAGCTTATGGGGCCCGCGGCGTCCGAGAGTGCGACTTCGGCCTTTATCGTGATGCCGTTCGTCGCGTCCGGGTCGTCCCCGGAGTCCTTCACCACTCCGCAGCTGCCGTCTTCGTAAGCGATAACCTTAAAGGTGAATACCCTCTCCTCCGGAGTCGTTATATCGACAGCAGGCGGGCACTCTCCTCCGAGGGCACGCACAGCGGCGGCCTTTGCTGCCGCGGCAGCACAGCTTCCGGTGGAATATCCTTCGCGGAGCTTACTCTTCGATTCCATACAGCAGCGCGTTCACAATGGCGGAAGCGACAGCGGAACCGCCCTTGCGCCCCATAGCGGCTATATACGGCACGTTCGTGCGGACCAGCCGCTCCTTTGACTCCACAACGTTCACAAAGCCCACCGGGACGCCTATCACCAGCGACGGCGCGCATTTTCCTTCGTCTATAAGCTCACAGAGGTGAATCAGCGCCGTAGGGGCGTTCCCTATCGCAAATACAGCGTTCGGCGTAGCTTCCGCCGCGGCCTCCATGCTCACGACGGCGCGCGTGACTCCGCGCGCTGCAGCTTCGCTGCGGATATCGGGATCCGCCATGCGGCAGACCACCGAAATGCCGAAGCGCGCACAGGCGGCCTTATTGACTCCGGCCGCCGCCATATTGGTATCGGTGACGACGCAGGCGCCGCCTTTGAGCGCCGCGCGGGCCAGTTTCACAGCATCCGGCGAAAAGCGCATATTTTTTGCGAAATCAAAATCCGCCGTGGTATGTATCACGCGCTTCACCACGGGAAGCTCCTCGGGGAGCCCCTGCCAGGGCTCCATCTCCCGCGCTATAGTTTCCATGCTTTTTCTTTCTATCTCATCAGGCCTCATCGTTAACTGCCTCCGCAGACATTTTTATAATAAAAGCGGCAGAGCCGCAAGAATGATCGAGATCAAGGCAAAAGAAGACGTCGTTGCAAAATTCCAGAACAGCAGCTGCTTGGCCATGTTTCCGCGGAAAATGCCGAAATAGTAGCCGGCATTCGAGCGGAATATCCTCGTCACTATGCCGAAACTGTTGCCTAAAAGCAGCGCAAAGACCGCCTGCGCCACCGTGAGCTCTCCCGCCGCAAGGCTGCCTCCTGCAAGAGCGAGAGCCGCTGATATATGCGCGATAGAAGCAGCCGCTATCGTAAGCGAGGCAAGAGGGAGCACGCTCCCGGCAAGGAGCCACTGCTTAAGCGCTCCCTCGGCCCGGGGAACGAGCAGATAGGCCACCGCGAAAAAGAACCAGGCAAGCGGCATTGTCTTGAGCATCCTAAGGCCGAAACGTATGTTCTTCGCCTCGTAAGCCGGCATCGTTTCCGCCTGCGCCTCTTCACGTGCGGCGCCCCGCCGCAGCACAAATATTATAAACACAAAGCGCGCTGCGCTGCGCAGCAGCAGTATCAGCGCAAATATGGCGCCGGAGATCCCCGCCAGCGACGAAGCCATTATCATCGTCGAGGGCCATCTGTGCAGATAGGCCGGAAACGAAAGAAGAAGCGTCCCCCATTTTGCGGAGCGTTCCGAGAGCCTGCCGTCCTCGAGGGCCGACGCTATAAGGGCTGCTCCCGCCTTGGCCGAGCCGAAGCTCAAAGTCAGCGCCATGCCGACTTCCGGATCTATCCCCGCCCTGCGCAGATACGGCACGAGCCTCCGCATGAGCCTGTCCGCTATGCCGCTCCTGAGAACGGCATAACCTATCAGCAGGCCCAAGAGTATATCAAAGGTGAGCCGGAGCTCGCCTCTGGCAAGGCCGGACCAGTTCATTTAATGCCGCCAGAGAAGTATTACCGAAAGGTACTCCTCCGCGGCTTCAAGCGCAGAGGCCCCCTCATATATCTTTTCATCCGCAAGCCCGGCGCGGTCTATCCTGAGTATGCGTTTCCAGGGGCCGGCTTCGTTGACCACTTCCGCAAGAGCGTCCTTCAGGACGCAGGGCTTGTACATCGCTGCGGCATCTGCGCTCTCAAGCGCCGATACTATGCCGCTCCGGTCATCGGTGCAGGCGATCACGGAGAAGACGTCGGTCCACATCGCAAGGAAGGAACCGACGCGTGAGGCTGCAAGCTGATGCGCCGATATGCCCGGCACCAGGGAAAGGGTGACGCCGGGGACAAGCTTTTTCAATGCCTCGAAGAGATAGGAGCCAGTAGCGTAGAGCGCAGAATCTCCTATCACCGGCAGGGCAACGTTCTCCGCGCCCTCCCATGCCTCTTTTGTCCTCTCGAGTTCTCCGATAAGGAACTTTTCACGCTCGGCCGGATCGGTCAGCATCGGGAAGGTAATGGGAACGGTCTTTACTCCGGGAAGATTTTCGCTGACGATGCGCTCGGCAACGGAGAATCTGCCTCTCGGCGAATAGGGGATGAGCACGGCTCCGGCTTCTTTGATGACCCGCAGAGCCTTGAGCGTCACAAGTTCGGGATCTCCGGGGCCCACTCCGACAACACAGAAATTCAAGACACTCACTCTCCGTAAAATATTTTTATCAGTCTTTTGCCGCCGGCTTCAAGACCGGGCAGCGAGGGGCGGCTCAGCTCTCTTTCAGGCACCACGGCTTTTTTGATATTCTTCAGTGCCTGATACCAGGGACGCGCCTCAAGCGACTTCATATCAGTGGCGTTCATCGCGCCCTGCTGTACCAGATATATATCGATGCGCCCGGAGGCGGCTGCTTTCAGTATCCTTTCAAGCCCGTAAGGGGCAATGGCGCTGCCCTCTCTTATCGCTTCCGCGTCGGAAGCCGCGTTTCTGCCGCCGGCAAGCTCTATCAGCTTGGCCGCCCAGGAACCCGGAGAACATGTATGCAGCTCCCTCGCTGTAGCCTCCACGAAAACGGCCGGGCTCCTGCCTTTGGATCTCTTTGCGGCCTCCGCGGAGATAGAATCACGGACCGCTTTAAGCTTCGCTTCCGCCGCCTCGGGGTCGCAGCCTATAAGAGAAGCAAGCTCCCTGAGATACGAGGAGAATTCGTCCCACTGCGGCGGCTCTATGGACACCACGCGCACTCCGGCGCGCTCCAGCACGCGGCGCTGCTGCGGATTCTGGCGTTCGGCAAGACTCCTTGTCAAAACAAGATCGGGCTTAAGAGCCAGTATCTCCTCGGCGCTGCTCTTGGGAGAGAAACGCTTCAGCTGCGGCAGCATGTCGGCGTCATCGGTCTTTGATATGCCTGCCAGCCGTTTTTCCTCCCCCAAAGCCACTATATTGTCGGTATGCCCCGGATAGAGAGAAACGATGCGCAGAGCCTCCGCCCCGGCACGCAGCGGCATGAGAAGAAGAAAGATAAGGACATATGGAATTATTCCGGGTGCCATGCTGTTTTGCCATCCTCCGATCTGTAGCGGCAGAATCTTATGCCGTAGAGTTCATAAAGTATTTTTTCGTCAAGACGGGCCATCTCGCCGCAGGAGGCTATCTTTCCGCTCCTGAGGGCTATGTAGTCATCGCAGAAGGATACCGCGCTGTTGAGGTCATGCACCGCGGCCACCACGCTCTTGCCCTCCGAGGCGAGGATGCGCAGCAGCGAGAATATCCTGTGCGCATGGCTCGGGTCAAGCGCCGAAGTGGGCTCGTCCAGCAGAAAAACGTTTGGCTTCTGCGCAAGCGTCATTGCAAAGAGAACGCGCTGACGCTCGCCTCCGGAAAGCTCGGTGACCTTTCTGAAAAGCAGATGCCCGACTCCGGCAAGCTCAGCGCTTTCTATAATTATCTCGTCGTCTTTCTGCCCCACCGGCTCAAGCGCTCCGTGAAAAGGCAGACGCCCCAGCGAGATGACTTCATATACCGAAAAAGCGGCCCTGACATTTATATTCTGCGGCAGAAAACCGACGATGCGGCCGAAATCCCTGCGAGTCATGCCGCTCACTTCGCGGCCGTTCAGAGAGAGCGTGCCTTTGTAGCTCCCGAGGCCGCCCAGCAGTCTGAGCAGCGTGCTCTTGCCTCCGCCGTTAGGCCCTATGAGTGCCGTTATGCGGCCGCCTTTTATCCCGCCGCTTATTCCGTCGATAACTGTCTTTTCGCCGTATCCGGCGTTCAGCGCGTCAAACGAATAAAGAATCATGGCCTGTTCCGGCTGATCAGTATCCAGCAGAAGAACGGACCGCCTATCAGCGCGGTTATGACACCGACCGGCAGCTCGCCCATAGCCTGGGCCGCCCCGTCGGCGAGCGCAAGCAGCAGCCCTCCGGCGAGAAAACAGAAAACGATCAGAGGCCTCGTCGAAGGCCCGATGAATGAACGTATAAGGTGCGGTATCACAAGCCCGACGAATCCTATTATGCCGAAAAAGCTGACGACGGCCGCCGTGGCGAGAGATGAAGCCGTCAGCATAAGCCAGCGCAGCTTCTTCTCCTCTATGCCCAACAACTCGCCCTGACCCTCGGAAAGGGAACAGGCGTCTATCCGGCGGGCACAGACAAAAGCCGGGACGAGCAATACGAGCGAAGCGCCCCATACAACGGCGGCAGCCGCCGGAGACGCCCCGGAAAGACTGCCCATGAGCCAGAGGACGATAGCGCCTAAACGGTCGTCCGCTATGGCTTTAAGAAAAGTGACTCCGGCGGAAAGTATCGCGTTCATTATCACACCAGCCAGAACTATCCCCGAAGCGCCTCCGCCTCCGCGGAGAGCGATAAGGCTCACCAGCCAGAGCGAGGACATGGCCCCGACGAAGGCCATCGGGACTATCGCGTAAGAATCGATAAAAAAGCCTAAGGCGCCGCCAAAAGCGGCGCCCGCGGCAATTCCGAGCGTATATGGTTCTGCAAGCGCGTTCGTGAGCAGCCCTTGGAGCACGGCTCCGGCTACGGCAAGAAGCCCGCCGCAGCCGACGGCCGCCAAGAGCCGCGGCAGACGGATAGTGCGCACCACAAGCGCTTCCGGCAGCGCGCGCATGCTCTCATCTAAAAAAGGATTCAGCAGCGCGGCGACACGTGAAGCCGGGATGTTCCACTCCCCGGCGCCGAGCCGCCAGATCGCTGTCAGAAAGAGCGCCGCGCAGAGCAGCGCCGCAAAACGCACGCGCCTGCGGCAAAGCATCCGCCGGTGTTCGGAAAGCGCTTCGGCAGAGCTCATTTTTTATTTCATCATGCCCTTTATCTTGGCAACGAAGATCTTGGCTATCTCGCCGTCTTCGCCGAGACCGACCAGGAATGTCTTGATATTCTTGTAGCCGGCGTCTTTAAGCTGGCTGTACCATGACTCGGGGTCTTCCTTGTCGGCAAGGTCGTTGTTGGCGTGGTCGCCGGCTACTATCATAAGCGGGGAAAGGACAAGCGTCTTGACGGCCTTGTTGTGCTTGATGCGCGCGATGACGTCGTCGATCTCAGGAGCCGCTTCGACGGTGCCGACAGTGAAGCGTCCGGGAGCTTTCTTGTCCAGCGAGAGCTGCAGCTGGCTGTACATCGCGTTGGCTGCGTGATGCGGCGTGCCGTGCCCCATGAGGACGATCTCCGTTCCCTTGTCGGCGAGTTCCTTGCCAAAGCGTTTTACGAGAACGTCAGCCATTACGTCGCAGTCGTTGGCGGAAGACAGATAGGGGCGGGCGAGTTTCAGGGACTTGAAGCTGTACTTGCCCTTTACCGAGGCAAAGCCGTCCACTACGCTGGAAAGATCGTCATACTCTTCGCCGGGGATTATATGAGTCGGCATTACATAGACATGGGTGAATCCTTCGTCGTTCATCTGAGCAAGCGCGGAAGTCGGCGTCGGGATATTCACGTTCTGCTCTTTGGCTATTTTGTTGCGGATGATGTTTGACGTATAGGCAAGGCGCACGTCTGTCTGCGGGAAAGCGGCCTTTGCGGTGGCCACTAAGTTGTCGATGGCTTTCTTCGCTTCGGGCATCGAGGTACCGAAAGCGACGATCAGGATGCCTTCCTTGTCAGGCTTGTCCTTGGGGGCGCCTGCATAAGCAGCGCCGGACATTACGAGAGTGAGCATTACGAGAGCAAGTATAAATGACTTCAAAGCTTTTCCCATCCTTTCATTTTCACCGCCCCGAAACATATTCGGGGACAAAATAAAAAGACCCGGAAGCGATCCCCCGTGTCTTTACCGTACAGCTCCGCGGCAAATGCCGCAGGTCACTGTGAAGACGTTCGCCCGCGCAAACGGATCCCTCCTTAAACTCTTTGCGGCAGGTCTCCTGACTCCTCATCATCCTACTTGCGAGCCTTCCCGGAAACATCCAGTGGCAGAATTCGCTTTCGTCCGAGCTACAGTGGCGGGGCCGTACCGGAATATAAACGAACCGGTTTCCCTTGCCGAAAGAGGCGCTTATTAAATTGTCTTAAATAATTATAACAGAATGCCGACAGTTCCACCTATATCACTGCATTCCGGCATTATTTTCTGTTATTTCCGAATTATTCTGCAATATCCGCCGCCGGCATAAAAAACAGGCCGCTCCTTCCGGCTGCGCCGCAAAAAAGAACTGCCTGTTTCAGATACGGTTCATAAAAGCGTCCGCCTATGCCCGCGGCGGCACAGGTTCAGGGAAAACATCCCCCCGCTAAGCTTCAGCCTCCAGCTTCGCCCGAATCTTCTCCGCAAGACGCTTTATATACGCCGCGTTTGCTCCGCAGCAGCCTCCTATATATGTTGCGCCTATATCGACGGCAGGCAATACGTCGTCCGCAAATGCCTCTATGTCGAAAGCGGCCCCGGCCTGTCCGTTTTCGCCCATTATCGGCGCGCCGGCGTTAGGCTTGAATACCAGAGGCAGATCTGTCGCTTCCTTAAATTCCTTGAGCACCGGCAGTGCGTCTACAGGCCCCAGCGAGCAGTTGATGCCGACCGCGTCGACCTTAAGCTCACCCAGCCCCGCCACGATATCTTTTACTTTGTTGCCCATCATCGTGTGGGCGATCTTCGGCTTCTTTCCGGCCGCGTTGGCCCCCATAAAGCTCATCGAGCAGAGGACCGGGACGTCATACTGCTTCGCGGCACGCGCCGCAATTTTTATCATCTCAAGATCCATGAAGGTCTGAATGTAAATGAGGTCGGGTTTTTCTTCCATGCCGCAGCCTATCTGCTCTTCGAAAAGATCCTTCGCCTGCTCGTGAGATATCTTGCCGAAAGGCTTAAGCAGCCCGGTAAGGGGGCCTATCGCAAGAGCCACCTTCGCCCTGCCGTTGATGGTATCCTTCGCTATCCTCACTGCGGTCCCGACGACCTGCTTTACAGTGTATGAGCTGTCGCGCGCCACTTCCACCCCGTTTGCGGCAAATGTATTTGCAAGTATTATCTCGGCGCCCGCCGCAAGATATTCGGTATGCAGCTCGGCCACTATCTTCGGGGCTTCGATGTTATAATGCCATACCGGTTTCTTCTGCTCCGCCTTTTCCCACAGGCTGGTCCCCACGGCTCCGTCCATCATCACTATCTTCCCTGGCATATCTTTCTCAGCGCCTTTCTCTGTTTTACTTTGACAAGCTGTCTTACTGTTTTTAATGATAACAAAATGCGAAACAGCATACGTCTTTACGCACCTGTCCCCCGCGGTCATCCGCAGCGATGACTCACAGATCCGCAGTTAACCGTGCTCCTGCCGCGGCATGACTATTTTAGTATAATAGCACTGCGCAGAGTGATTGACAAACCCGCATGCCGGCCGTCCTGCGACCGTCTGACGACCGTCCGGCGGCGGTCAATTGCAAAATGAAATTCCCCTTTGAAGGGCTAAATTCCGCGTTCTATACAAGGTGAAATTTAAGTTTTCAAAAGCCGGAGAGCGTATGATCATCATCTGCAGAATATGCAAATTGCAGCAGGGGGTGCGGTAATCA
>JAFYJW010000044.1 GCA_017537925.1 Synergistes sp.
GATGACCTGAACGAGATTCTCTCGGATGAGATACGCCGGCATCCGGAACAGTGGATGTGGATGTATCCGCGCTGGGAATCCGTGGAACGTGGTATTTTCGATGATAGCGGGAATTGACCCCGGACGCCGAAAGACAGGCGTCGCTTTCGCAGAAGCCGGCAGGCTGCTTTTTTCCGCTATAGTCCCGTCGGACAAAAGCGGCGTGCTTGCCGCGGCGTTCAAATGCGGAAACTGGAAGCTGCTTGAGCAGTGGGGAAAAGAGGGAAGTATCGAGAATATACTGGGTCGTGCCGCGGATAAAGTCTATATCGGGACAGGCACGTCTTCGAAAGATTTTCAGGCCGGATTACCGGTAAGCTGCGAAAGAGCAGACGAATACGGAACGACGCTCGAAGCAAGAAACATATACTGGCAGCTTCACCCGCCGTGCGGACTGCGTAAGCTTATTCCCGTGTCGCTGCGCACGCCCCCGAGAGAGATAGACGACCTTGCGGCCTACGCCATTATATTAAAGGCAGGGGCTTTCGATTGATCTGACCTTTATGCCGCAGCCGGAGAGTTCTTCACCGACAGAACCCGCCGCCGCTTTCATAGCGGCCCGGTATATGCGGGATATGCAATTGTCTTCTTCCTGCGGAAGAACGATCACTATCTCAGGCTCGGCTCTTCCGAGCATATAGGGCACACAGCAGGTGCACAGGGCAAAGAAGCCGTTCACCGCATCTGTATGTTCCGTCATTTCGTCACATGAGAGGTCAAGCAGCAGCCGGCCGTGCGCCGTGAGTTCCGGCGCAAATACAAGGCGGTCTATGCCTCCCGTAGCTTCCACGCATTCGATCACTGCCGGAGCAACGGCGTCCAAGGCAAAGGACGCTGTCACGCATCTTCCGGCGCATCTGAACGCAGTCCCGGCGTCTGCCGTATATCCGTTCTCTGTTTTTTCGGTGATGAAGACTTCACCGTCGGAAAGCAGCGGCAGAAGCGGCAGGATATCCTGCGGTGCAAACGGCAGGAATATTTTTTTATTATTTATCCCGGTATTCTGAGATTCTGAATCTGTCATTGATATACTTCTGTCCTGAGCTATTTTTTCTTTTTTGTTCCGTTTTCCTGACCTTTTTCTTCTTTATCCTTCAGCTTGCCAAGCACGTCGCGATATCCGTCCGCGCCGTATTCGACACATTTTTTAACACGGCTGATCGTCGCTGTGGATGCGCCGGTCGCCTGTACTATCTGCGGGTAGGAAAGCCCTTTTATAAGCAGACTGGCGACCTGGAGTCTCTGCGAAAACGCTTTGATCTCAGAGAACGTGGCTACGTCTTCCAGGAAGCGGTACGCTTCGTCTCTGCCGCTTATTGCGACTATCGCGTCACACAGCTGATCTGTAAATTCATCTTTCCATTTGTTCGACATGCTCTTCCCTCCTGATTATGATTTAAAACTTTAACTTAACAATATATTAATAGAATACGCTAATTTAATAAAAAGTCAAGCCGGTCCATTTTCTTCAAGTACAGAGCACATTTATGTACAGTGCTGCGCAATGTTCGCAAAAAACGCGCAAAGCGTGGTAAAATACAACGCAACATTAACTGAATGCGGAAAAATTCCGACGGAGGAAACATAAATGGCAAAGAACATTACAGCTCGAGAAAAGGATTATTCCCAGTGGTATCTTGATGTTATCCGCGCAGCCGAGATGGCGGACTACGCGCCGGTGCGCGGCTGCATGGTGGTACGCCCTACCGGATATGCCGTATGGGAAATGGTGCAGAAGTTTTTTGACGATGCATTCAAAGAGACGGGGCATGTAAACGCTGCCTTCCCGCTCCTGATACCGCAGTCGTTCCTTTCCAAAGAGGCCGAGCATGTGGAGGGTTTTGCGCCGGAGTGCGCCGTCGTAACGCACGCCGGCGGAGAAGAACTGGAAGAACCTTTAATAGTGCGTCCGACTTCCGAGACTGTAATAGGCCATATGTACAGCAAATGGGTGCAGTCATGGCGGGATCTGCCGATACTGATAAACCAGTGGTGCAACGTTATGCGCTGGGAAAAGCGCCCGCGCCTGTTCCTGCGCACATCGGAGTTCCTCTGGCAGGAAGGGCATACCGCGCACGCGACCAGAGAGGAAGCGGTGGAGGAGACTCTGCGCATGCTGGAGGTCTATCGGCAGGTCATGACAGATTATCTTGCCCTGCCGGTCATAAAAGGTGAAAAGACAGAAGGCGAGCGCTTCCCGGGCGCCGACAACACTTATACCTGCGAGACTATGATGAGCGATAAAAAAGCGCTGCAGGCAGGCACGAGCCACTTCCTCGGCCAGAACTTCGCCAAAGCTTTCGAGATTCAGTTCCAGGACAAAGACGGCTCGATGCAGTATGCGTACACCACGAGCTGGGGAGTCTCCACGCGTCTTATCGGCGCGATAATAATGACGCACTCCGATAACGACGGACTCGTGCTGCCTCCGCACATTGCGCCGGTCAAGGCCGTCATCGTGCCGATATCGACGAGCGGGGAAAAGATAAACAGCGAGCTTATGCCCGAGGCGGAGGCGCTGAAAGCCTTGCTCTGCTCCGCTCTCGGCGGCCGTTATGTGAGCATCGACAAAAACTTCCATATGCGTCCCGGCGACAGATTCTTCTACCATCTCCAGAGAGGAGTGCCGCTTCGCCTTGAGCTCGGGGAAAAGGAGTTCGCCGCGAAAAAGCTTCGCGCCGTCCGCCGCGATACCGGAGAAAAGATCGATATAGCCTGGGATGACGCATCAGCAGCAGTTCCTGCGCTGCTTGAAGAGATACAGAAGAATCTCCTTGCCCGCGCGCTTGATTTCCGCAGGGCAAATACGCATAAAGCCGACAATTTCGAGGATTTCAGGAATATCCTCGAAAAAGAAGGCGGCTTTATAGAAACGTTCTTCGGCGGATCAAAGGAAGACGAGAAAGCAATAAAAGAAGCGACCGGAGCTACGCCGCGCTGCTATCCCTTTGACAGCGCGGATGATCGCGGCAGGTGTTTTTATACCGGTAAAGAGGGCGCAAGAAAAGCCATATTCGCAAAATCGTACTGATACGCTCAGGCAGACCGGGGCGGCGAACGAAAAAATGCCGCCTTATTGCCCGCATGTTCTGCAGTGCTTCCTGCGTATGCCGCGGAAGCACTGCCGTTTATTTCCTGCCGGTGAGGGGTTATGAGACCATTTATAAAATGGCCGGGCGGAAAGTCCGGAGAGATCGATAAGATAAAGGGCTGCATCCCGAATCATTGCAGATATATAGAGCCGTTTTTCGGCGGAGGGGCGCTCTTCTTTTATCTGGAACCGCAGCGCTCCGCCATAAACGATATTTCCCCGCTGCTGATGGATTTTTACAGGCTGATTCGGGACCGCGACCCCGCTTTTCGCAGGCTTCTTCTTAGCTATGACAGATGCTTTTCCCTTCTGTACGAGCTGTGCAGCGCCTGTTACAGCGATATCTGGGCGTTATACGGCAGCTTTTTTTCGTCCGGCGTCGAAACGGAGGATCTTAACGATGAGCTCGGCGCTATCTGCCGCCTGATTTGCGGAAGGCTGTTCCGCGATTCCGCGGCAGATCTGATATCTGACAAAAAAGCTTTCGCCGCGGCGCTTTTTTCTTCATCGTATGACAAGATAAAACGAATCGCCGCTTACAACGCGAATAAAAAATTTCCCGAGAAGGATATAAAAAACAGTCTGCTTGCCGGCTTTATGAGCGGGTTTTACAGATATTTCAGAGATGTATACAATTTATTGAATTCAGGGCAGTGTAACGGTTTTTCGCCGCAGTACCGGGCCGCGAACTTTTACTTTATCCGTGAATACTGCTATGGTTCGATGTTTCGTTATAATTCCGGCGGAGGTTTCAATATCCCTTACGGGGGGATATCGTATAACACTAAAAGGCTCAGGGCAAAGATAGAGAGTATGTTCTCCGAAAGGACAGCGGCGCTTTTGGGCTCGGCGGATATATGCTGCGGTGATTTCGAAAGTTTTCTGGATAAGGTAAAGCCGGTGAAGGGCGATTTTATATTCCTCGACCCGCCTTACGACAGCGATTTTTCCGACTACGAAGGGCGGCGTTTCGGAAGAAGCGATCAGGAACGTCTTGAGGCGCTGCTTGAAAAGACAAGAGCGCAGATCATGCTCGTTATAGAAAAGACAGAATTCATACAAAGCCTTTATTGTGATAAGGGCTTTAATATCCGAACCTTCGGCAGCCGCTACACATACAATGTAAAGAGCAGGAACGAACGCGCGGCGGAGTACCTTATGATAACCAATTACCCTGTCTGAATCCGCCTGTCGAGGCGTCTTTTATTTGCCGACACAGAACTCTCCGAAAATTTTATCAAGCAGTTCTTCTCCCGCGTCCGTGCCGAGCATGGCCGCAAGCTGCGAGGTGCCTTCCGATATGCAGGAGAGCACGGCGTCGTCTCCGGCTCCTGTCAGGAGCGCGCCAAGCGCGGCGTCCGCCGCTTCCTTTGCGTGCATCACGCATTCAAGCTGCCTTGCGGATACCGAATAGCCGTGCGAAACGTCAAAACCGGACGCGGCGGTCTTGAGTATCAGTTCTTTCAGCTCGTCAATGCCGCTTCCGTCCTTTGCGGAGACCCGTATCACCGGAGAGCCGGGAAAGAGCGCTTCCGCTTCTTCAGCAGACGTTCCGCAGGGAAGGTCGCTTTTGTTCAGGACGATGATCTGCGGTTTTTCGATCTGCGGCATCGCGTAAGTTTCGGTCTTTTCCGCCCCGTCTATTACACGCAGAACGATATCGGCTTCTTTTATCGACCTGAGGGAGCGGCTGACTCCTATCGCTTCTATCTCGTCGTCTGTGTCGCGTATGCCTGCGGTATCGATTATCCGCACCGGAAGGCCGCCGCATATGAAAGTTTCTTCAATGCTGTCGCGTGTCGTACCGGGGGTCGCGGCAACTATCGCCCTGTCGCGCTCAAGCAGCGCGTTCAAAAGAGATGATTTGCCGACGTTAGGCGTGCCGATTATCGCCGCGCGCAGACCGTCGCGGAGCAGTATGCCGCAGCGGCAGCGCGAACAGAGCTTTTCGCTTTCTTCCGACAGCGCGCGGAGCCTTGAAGCGCATTCTTCGTCCGATATAAAGCCCTCCCCGTCTTCAGGGAAGTCCAGATCCACCTCGAGCGCCGCCGCAAGCTCAGTGAAGCCTGCCATAAGCTTTTTTATCTCGCCTGTAAGTTCTCCCTGCAGCGTGCGTGCCGACGCCGCGAGCGCCTCGTCGCTCCGGGCCTTTATTATCCCGGCTACGGCTTCTGCCTGTGTCAGGTCTATCCTGCCGTTCACGAAGGCGCGCCGCGTAAATTCGCCCGGCGCAGCGATCCTCGCTCCCAGGGCGCACAGCTCCGCGATGCAGCGTCCGGCGGCCGCAAGTCCGCCGTGGCAGTGTATTTCCGCGGCTTCTTCGCCGGTGTAGCTTTTCCCGGGCTCAAAGCGTACCGCCAGTACTTCGTCGAACGTTTCCCCGTCCGGCGTCCGCAGCGTGCCGAGCGACATATAGCGTGCCGGCAGCTCCGACAGTTTTTTGCCGCCCTTAGATAAATAAAGCGCATCGAGCGCAGCCGTGCACCCCCTGCCGGAGAGTCTGACTATGGATATGCCGCCGTATCCCCATGCCGTGGCGGCCGCCGTTATGATATCTTCGTCCGCTGCAGAGATGTCTTTTGTTTGTTCTTCAGGTCGTCTGTGCTTTTCCATTTTTTGCGCCGCTGTCCCGTTTAAGTTGTTTTATGCAGCGATTATAATATATCTTCAGAATAATTAAAAAGCGAAAAAACATATGTTGTGTTTATAAAGCCGGTCGTTCCGCCGCTGAACGGCGTCACAGAAAGAGAGGCCGGCGCCTGAGCGCGGCCTCCCTCTGAGAAAGTTTCGTATTTTGATACGGTTTCTGCTTTACAGCTCTTTGATCGCAGCGGCAAGCCTCTTGGCGCCTTCTTCGATCTCTTCCGGCTGGCAGAAGGTGAAGCATGTGCGCATATAATCCGTTCCTTTGCCTGTCTCGGGGTAGAAGGAAGGTCCAGTGACGAACGCAACGCCCTTTTCAATAGCTTTCATGAAGAGCTTCGTTGAATCGACGCCCGGAACCTGCAGCCAGAAGAAGAAGCCGCCGTCGGGAGTATGATAGAGCGTGTTCGAAGGAAGATGCTTTTTGAACGCCTTGTCCATCGCGTCGCGCTTTTTCGCATAGTGAGCTATGATCTTGGGCAGGAAGCCGTCAAGATGTCCGAGATGGCAGTATTCGTATACGAGAGCCTGCGCTACGACGCTCGTGCAGAGGTTTGTCCCCTGCTTGATCATGACCATCTTCTGAATCAGATCGGGAGCGCCGACTATCCATGCGACGCGTGTTCCGGGGGCAAGTATCTTTGAGAAGGAGCAGGCATATACCACGCGTCCCTGCTTGTCCATCGAGAATATCGTGGGCACGTGCTCTCCGTTGTAGCGAAGATGTCCGTACGGGTCGTCTTCGAATATTATGAGGTCGTACTTCTCGGCGATCTCAAGCAGCTTTGCGCGGCGGTCGGCCGAAAGCGTTGCGCCTGACGGGTTCTGGAAGTTGACTATCGTGTAGATGAATTTGATCTTATGTCCGTCTTTGCGTCCCTGTTCGATGACGCCGGGCAGAAGGTCCACGCAGAGGCCGTCTTTGTCGCACGGCACCGAAAGGAATCTCGCTCCGCGGTTGCGCATCGCATGCAGCGCGCCGGGATAGGTCGGGCCTTCGACTATTATCGTGTCTCCGTCGTTGAGCAGCACCGAGCAGAGAAGATCCATGCCTTCCTGCGAACCGGTGGTTATCAGCATCTCGTCCGGCTTGGTCTCGCGTCCCATGCGCGGGGCCATCCATTTGGCTATATACTGTTTGAGGGGTTCATAGCCCTGAGTGGCGCCGTACTGCAGGACGTTCTTCCCGTCGCTCGTCAGGATGGCAGCCGCCTCGGAGAACTCCGCGACCGGAAATACCGCGGGATCCGGGTTGCCGCCGGCGAAGGAGATCACTCCTGGCGTTTTTGTGTACTTGAGAAGCGCGCGAATCGGCGACGGCTTCACATTCAGCGCTATGTCAGAGAATCTTGCGTCCCAGTTCAATGTGCTCATTTACAATCCCTCCATATGGAATGCTTGCTCATTATTATACACGTTTCGCAAAAAAATTTGAGCGCCGGCGGATAATTTTTCGGCGGTGTGTGCGCGGCGGGCAGGATACGGCGCGCTGCGGCGTAAATTTTGGCAAAGATGGAAAAGATGGTATTATATTTCATAATGCCGCAGGAGAACTGCTGTTACGGAAGGAAGTTTTTACATGGCGGAAAACGTTATAATAAACAGCCAGGAAATACGCAGGCTGCCCGCAGGGAGCGCGTTCAAGGCTTTTTTTGTGGTAAGTTCCATAGTGCAGAAAAGCGATAAAAACGGCAAAGCATATTACGATATGACCGCGGCGGATTCATTCGGCACGCTCGAGGCCAAGGTCTGGTCTGACGCCCAGTGGCTGGATAAATCCACGGAACAGCCGCTGAGCGCCGACGATCGTCTCGCGCCTGAAAAGATACCCGCTCTTGCCGGCATGACGATAGGCGTAAACGGGAAAGTGTCGGACTTCCGCGGGCAGCTTCAGTACAGCTTCGGCAAAATTACGCTGCTCAACCAGGAGAAATTTCCCCCATCCGCCTATCTTCCGCATTCCCCTGTCCCGATGGAAGCGCTTGCGGCGCGTCTTGCCGCGCTTATCGAAGGCTGCGGGGGAGCCGCGGGCGATTTTATCAGAAAAGTATTCACAGGAGAGTTTCTTCATAAATTCCGCGAGTGGCCGGCCGCGGTAAGCCATCATCACGCATATGCAGGCGGGCTGCTCGAACATACCGTGTCTATGGCCGCGTGCGCGAAGTCTATGGCTCAGGAAATGGCGATATCAGGTTATGACATAGACGCGGATATCGTTGTAGCCGGCGCTTTGCTGCACGATATCGGAAAACTTGATTCGTACCGCATGACCACGGTGCCCAACATGACCGTCGAGGGAGCGCTGCTGGATCATGTCGCGCAGGGGTATATCAGATTCTGTGAGCTTGCGGAAAGATACGGGCTCGATGAAAAGACGAAGATCCATCTCGGGCATATCATCCTCTCGCACCACGGCATGCGCGAATACGGTTCGCCGGTGGTCCCCGCGACGCCCGAGGCGCTTGTCGTATCGGCCGCGGATGAGCTTGATTTTAAGATATTCTGCTGGAAGGACTCCGTAAAAAACCTGACCGACGAACAGCCGATCTCTCCGTGGAACAACTCGGCCCAGCGCCGTTTCTGGAAGAAATAAATGGGGACGGAGTTCAGGATATCGGCCGATAACGACGGGCGCCGCGTCGACCGCGTGCTGCGCACCAAGTGGCCGGATGTGCCGCTTGGCGCGATAATGAAGGCGGTCCGTACAGGCGCCGTGCGTCTTGACGGCAGGAAAACAAAGCCGGACGAAAGGCTCTCTTCCGGTCAGATCCTCAATGTGCCGTGGGATATGAACGAATCCGCGCCCCCGCCCCCGGAGGAAAAGCGCCGCGTATTTACGCGCCTTGATACGCTCTACAGGGACAATTTCGTATGGATAGTCAACAAGCCCTCGGGGCTTTTGGTGCAGCCCGATGAGAAAGGCGGGGATTCTGTTATCACGCGGGCGCTTGCCGAGCTCTGCTGGACAAGATCCGACTTTCGGCCGGCCCCCGTGCAGCGCCTTGACAGAAACACCACCGGCGCCGTTATGATAGCTCTCACCGGAACGGCTCAGCGTATTCTCTCGGAACTTATCAGAGAAAGAAAAATAAAAAAGATATATCATGCGGTAGTGGAAGGTTCCGTCAATGACGAGGGACGCGTCGATATACCTCTTAAAAAAGACGCGGCGTCAAACCGTGTATGCGCTGACAAAGACGGGCAGGAGGCGCTCACCGTTTACAGACGTCTTGCGGACTTCGGCACGAAGAGCCTTGTCGAACTGCATCTGATAACGGGACGCCCGCATCAGGCGCGGGTGCATATGGCGTATATCGGTCACCCTGTTTCCGGCGATGCGAAGTACGGCAGCGGGCGCGGCGCGCGGCGGCCGCTGCTTCACGCAAGAAAACTGGTCTTCCCGGACTGTGCCGAACTGCCGGCTGCGCTGCGCGGGCGGAGTATCGCCGCGCCGGTGCCTGAGGATATGAAAAGATACGAGACGGAGGAATAATAGATGAGATGCGATCTGTGCGCCGAAAAGCCATGTCGTGAAGGCAACGCCTGTTCGTCATGCGACGCAGCTGAGCTCTACGCCGACGCCGAAGACAGGCGCATGATGCGCGCGGCTTCGGAGGTGGAAGCGGAGTACTACGGCGAGGTCAACCGGATACAGGAGATAATCCTTTTCTCGAAAAAAATGGGATATAAAAAATTAGGGCTTTCTTTTTGCGCCGCGCTCTTCGAGGAAGCTGCGAAGATAGCCCGCATACTGGAAAATTATTTTGAGATCGAATCGGTGAACTGCAAGGTCTGCGGTGTACCCAAAAGCGAGATGGGCGCGATGGAAAGCGACAGAATCGGGAAGATATCCTGCAATCCGATAGAGCAGGCGGAGGTACTCAACAGCGCCGGCACAGAACTGAATCTCCTGATCGGTCTCTGCGTCGGACACGACGCCCTCTTTATCAAACATTCCAAAGCTCCGGTTGTGCCTCTCGCCGCAAAGGACAGGGTGCTTGCGCACAACCCCTTGGGAGCCGTTTACTGCTCGGCCATATACAAGCGGATGCTTGCCGCGGCAGAGAACCAGTGCGCTGAAGAGACTGGGAAAAACCCTGAAAAGTAAAGGCAGAGGCAGGCTGCGGCAAGCCAGCGAATAGCCTGCGGCGACCCGCCAGGGAACTCTGCCTTAACGACAAAAAACAGCAGCGGACAGGCTCCTGTCCGCTTTTGATATGCACTCAGAAAGTTTTCCCGCGTGCCGCATACTTCCGCCACCCAGGCAAACATACCTTCTGACGGCCGCACAGAGCACAGCCTTCTTTGCAGTCCCTTATTTTGCAGCATATAAGATTCAGTGCTTTTCTCATGCGTCAGTTTATTAATGCAGCCCGGCTGCCTTCTGCCGATTGCAGATGATGCTTTGCACTGTACGCTCTGCTCTGTTTTTATCCTTTTTCCCCTTTATTCTGCAGCAGCGGTATGAAGTATAATTTTACAAAAATAGTCTTAACGAAATAGTCTTAATATTTTGTTTTTATCTTGACAGGAGTTTTATTATATGTATAATTGAATCATCTGGTAGTACTTCTGGTTGAGCCAGTAAAAAGAAGGGAAAGTGAATGACGCGCGGCATTATTTTCAATCTCGCACACTACGCAGTACATGACGGGCCGGGGATAAGGACTACCGTATTCCTCAAAGGCTGTCCGATGCGCTGTATATGGTGCTGCAGCCCGCAGTCGCAGAGCTTTGAGATCGAGCGCTCTCTGACCAATGAAAAGATATACGGCCGCGAGGTCAGCCCGGATGAGCTTTTTGCCGAAGTCTCGCGCGACGCACCGTTCTGGCGGCGTTCACACGGAGGAGTAACTCTTTCGGGAGGGGAAGTGCTTTCCCAGCCGGATTTTGCAGTCGAGTTCCTTGATATCTGCCGTGCCAACGGCGTACACACGGCGATCGAGACATCGCTTTTTGTTTCTACCGAGATATTACGCAGCGTTGCAGACGCCGCTGATCTTATTCAATTCGATATAAAGGCTATGGACAGCGCACTCCACAGGAGGCTCACCGGTCAAGACAACGAAGTCATTCTGCAGAACGCAGCGTGGCTGCTGCAAAGCGGCAGAGACTGCCTCGTACGCTTCCCGATGGTCCCGGGAGTCAATGATTTCGAAGAAGAGCTGCGCGCGCTGGGATCATTTGTTGAGAAACACCGCGAATGGGCGGAAATTGAGATATTGAAATACCACAGGCTGGGCGTCGGCATATATGACGAGCTGGGACGCAGCTATGCGCTGCCGGACGTTAAGCCTCCGACAGAAGCTGAAGCCGCGAAAGCAAAAGAAATTCTGGGCGGATATAAAATAAAGGTTTTTTAGATCGGTGGCAGAGGAGGGACAACACAATGGACAGAAACGATACGATCAAACGCATTTCAGGAATGAAAAAACGCATGGTGACAGAATGTCCGACGGAACTCCTGCCGGAACGCGCTCTGCTCGTTACTGAGGCATATAAAAAGTACGCAAGCGAACCCCCTGTGCTCAAAAGAGCCTATGCGCTGCGCCATATCCTCGAAAATATGACTCTTTTCATTGACGATGGCGAGCTTTTCGTAGGGCATAACTCGCCTAAACCGCGCTCGCCGATAGCCTGCCCTGAGCTTGGCGCGCGCTGGATACTTGCCGACCTTGATACATTTGCGACGCGTCCGGCGGACGCTATCGGGCTGACCGACGAGAATAAGGAGATACTGCGCAAGTGCCTTGAAAGCTGGCAGGACGCCTCTCTTGACTCCGTGACGTCGAAGCTTGTCCCGGACGAGACCAAAAAAGCCATAGCCGACAATATGATCACGGTCGGCGCGCAGGGCACTGCGCACGGGAATATCGCCGTGAACAATAAAAAGCTCCTTGAGAAGGGGCTGCGCGGGATAATCGGCGAGATAGACGAAAAGCTGGCGTCATTCCAGCCGCAGTGCGCAAGGGACGGCGATAAGATAGCCTTCTGGCGCGCGGCAAAAATCTCGCTCGAGGCGGTTATCGCTTTTGCGCACCGCTATGCTGATGAAGCGGAAAAGCGCGCCGAAAAATGCTCCGACGCAAAGCGCCGCGAAGAGCTGCATGACATCGCAGCGAACCTGAGAAAGGTCCCGGAGTTCCCCGCGGAGAGTTTCCGCGAGGCTATCCAGTCTGTGTGGCTCGTTTACGTGGTGACGCAGATTGAGGCCGACCCGCACGCGATGCTGCTCGGCCGCTTCGACCAGTATATGTACCCCTATTATAAAAAGGACAAAGAGGCGGGACGTCTCAGCGACGAAGAAGCGGTGGAACTCATCGCGCACATCTGGATCAAATGCACCGCGATCATCAAGCTGATGGACTCCGTTACGACGCGTACATTCGCCGGCTTCCCGCTCTTCCAGAACATAACGCTCGCAGGACAGGGGCCGCGCGGCGAGGACGCCTGCAACGAACTGACTGAGCTGATAATGGACGCCGCATCACTTGCAAAAGTTACGCAGCCTTCGCTTTCCTTCCGCTATCACAACAAGGTCAGCCACAAGGCTCTGCTTCGGGCGTGCGAGATGATAAAGTTAGGACTCGGCTATCCGGCGATCATGAACGACAACTGCATCATCCCCAAACATCTGATTCGCGGCGCCACGCTCGAAGAGGCGCGTGGTTACTGCATGAACTGTGTCGAGTCCGACATCGAAGGCGCATGTGACTCCCGCTCCAACGGCGGCTACGTGAATATGCCGAAAGCCTTCCTGCTGGCGCTGAATGACGGTGCCGATCCTTCGACCGGAAAGCAGTGCGGCCCGCATACAGGGAAGCTCGCTGATTTCAGGAGCTTCGACGAGCTGATGAAAGCTTTCGAAACACAGGTGGCATATTTTGTTGAACTCATCGTACGCGCCTATGACCTCATCGACGGCGCGCACGCGGTGCATGCGCCGGAACCCTTCACGTCTGCGCTTCTCGACGACTGCATTGCGCGCGGCTTAACGCGGCAGGAGGGCGGCGTGCGGTATAACTTCTCGGGCATATTCGGCGTCGGCCTCGCGTCTGTGTCGGACGCGATGGCGGCGGTCAGAAAAGTCATATTCGACGACAAGAGCGCAAAAGCGGAGGAACTGCTCAGCGCGCTGAAAGACAATTTTGCCGGGGCCGACGAATTAAGGAAGCTCTGCATCGATGCGCCGAAATTCGGCAACGACGACGATTACGTTGACCTTATCGCAAGATACGCGGCGCACATATTCTGCATGGAGGTCGTGCAGTATCCATGTATGCGCGGCGGTTTCTATATACCTGAGCTGCACTCCGTTTCGACTCACGTCTACTTTGGAGAACTGACGGGCGCCACGCCCGACGGGCGTCTTGCGGGCATGCACTTCTCGGACGGCGCTTCACCAGTTGGGGGGCGCGATCGTAACGGCCCGACGTCCGCGATGCTCTCAATGAGCAAGTTAGACCATATGGAAGTGCTGCAGGGAGTCCTCTTTAACCAGAAATTCTCGCCGTCGGTGCTGAACGCGCCGAACTCGGCGGCACTCCTTGCGGACTATATCCGCGCCTGGTGCGACCTGGGGGGGCATCACATCCAGTTCAACGTCGTCTCCTCGGAGGATCTGAAGGAGGCTCAGCGCGTACCGGAGGAACACCGCGACCTTATCGTCCGTGTGGCGGGCTACAGCGCCTACTTTGCTGAGCTCAACGCCAATACGCAGAACGAGATCATAGCAAGAACCGAATACGAAGAGCTTAACTGATTTAAATAAAATATAAATTACAGGAGGAGTTGCAAATGGCGGGTACGGAACCTAAATATATGGCAAGAATCAACAGGCTCAAGAGAAAAGTGTTCGAGACCTACCCTGAGATAGATCTCGAAGATGCAGTGATACTGACGAAGAGCTTCCTTGAAACGCAGGGAGAGGCGCTCGTTACGAGAAAGGCAAAGGCCTTCCGCAAACAGTGCAGCGAGAAGACAATAAAGATTTGGGACGACGAGCTCATAGTGGGCAACTCAGGCAGCAAGATCCGCGGGGGCATACTCTCGGCGGACGTCTGCTGGTCGGTGCTCGACCGCGAGCTTGAGACCATCAACACGCGCGAATACGACAAATTCAAACTTCTTCCGCAGGACAAGAAGGATTTCGAAGAGATCATCCGTCCGTACTGGAAGGGGCGTTCCAACTACGAAGAGTGGCTGGCGCGCATTCCCGCCGACGTAGCTGCTCTGCGCGACAACGGCGCGCTCTACATAGACAAAAAAGCTGTCCGCGGCTGGGGCGAAGTGACGGCCGGCTACGGGTGGTTCATCGACAACGGTGTTGAGGGGCTTCGCAAGAAAATACTCGAGCGCAAAGCAAAACTCGATGATACGGTGCCCGGCGACTACGAAAAAGGAGTCTACCTCGACGCGTTGCTGATCACGGCAGAAGGCATGGAAATACTTGCTGAGCGCTACGCTGCCGAAGCTGACCGCCTTGCCGGAGAAGAGAAGGACCAGAAGCGCAAAGCCGAGCTGCGTCAGATAGCTGAAAACTGCCGCCGTGTTCCTGCTTATCCGCCGCGCACCTTCCACGAGGCAATGCAGTCCTTCTACTTCTACCAGATATGCATCTTCATGGAACAGAACGCGGCAGCCTACAATCCCGGGCGCATGGATCAGTTCCTCTACCCGTACTATAAGGCGGACATAGAAGCCGGCCGCATCACACCGGAAGAGGCTCAGGAACTCTTCGACTGCCTCTGGGTCAAATTCTCGGAGCCCTGTGTATTCCAGGACGAAAAGACCGCCGAGTACTCCTCAGGCTACCCGATGTTCCAGAACCTCTGCGCCGGAGGCATAGACAAGCTCGGCCGCGACGCGGTAAACGATCTTTCCTACATGATAATCCAGGCGACCATGGATACCCAGCTCTACCAGCCGTCGCTCTCTGTGCGCTACAACATGGCGAAAAACCCCAACTCGTTCCTGCGCAAGATCGTCGATCTCATGGTAATGGGCACCGGCTTCCCGGCATTCCACAACGACGAAGTCGGGATAAGGATGCTCATGAACAAAGGCGTACCCTACAACGAAGCATGGAACTGGAACCCGGGCGGCTGCGTTGAGACCAACCTGGCCGGCAAACTCCGCGCATACTCTGCACTTGCCGACATCAACTTAGGCAGCATCGTGGAATTCACGCTCTTGAACGGCCGCTGCCGCAAGACCGGCAAGCTTGCAGGCGCCGAAACGGGCGATCCTCTCACCTTCAAAACATACGAAGATTTCCTTGACGCCCTCAAGCGCCAGCTGCACTACGTGATACGCACGACAGTCAAGGCCAGCCACATCATCGACGACATCTGCCTTGAGCGTCCGGTGCCTGCGCTTTCGATAAGCTTTGAGGAGTGCATCGAAAACGCGAGCGACTATGCCTGGGGCGGAGCCAAATACAACACCGGCAACGGCATAATCTGCATAGGCGTAGCCGACCTCATCAACAGCGTAGCGGCTGTCAAGAAGGTCGTCTACGATGAGAAAACATGCAGCATGACGCAGCTTTTAAGCGCTCTTGCGAGCGACTTTGAAGACGCGCCGGAGATTCTCAAAGCCTGCAAAGATGCGCCGAAATACGGCAACGACGACCCGTTCGTCGACGAACTGGCGGCTGAACTCTTTGGCTACATCGCCGACGAGATCGAAAGCTACAGAAGCAAATTCGGCGTGATGACCCCCGGTATCCTGCCGGTATCCGGCAACACACCATTCGGCAAAGAAGTCGGAGCGCTGCCTTCAGGCCGCCGCGCATGGAGACCGCTTGCAGACGGAGTCAGCCCCAACGGCGGAACAGATATCAACGGACCTACGGCGGTGCTCAAATCCGTCTCCAATATTCCGCATGACCGTTTCGTGCAGGGTACGCTGCTCAACATGAAATTAGATCCTCAGATGGCACACAGCGAAAACGGCGTGCAGCAGATCATGGCCATGCTCAAGACGCTCTGTTCGCTCGGGGTCTACCACATCCAGTTCAACGTCGTGGATCAGAAAAAACTGATAGAAGCGCAGAAAAAACCCGAGGAATACAAAGACCTCTTGGTGCGTGTTGCCGGCTACACAGCTTTCTTCGTAGAACTTGGCAAAGATGTGCAGGACGACATAATAGCGCGTACTATGCAGAGCTCCGTCAACTGCATGACCTGCGGTTAAAGAAAAAACATGGAAAGCCCGCGCAAAACAACCGGTACCGTGCTCCGCTTCGAAAGAAGCTCGATATACGACGGAGACGGACTCAGGACCGTCCTTTTCCTGAAAGGATGCCCGCTGCGCTGCCTATGGTGCTCCACTCCCGAATCGCAGAAATTTGAACCGGAACGGGGCATTACGCACGAGAAGTGCACACTCTGCGGCAGGTGCATAAAAGCCTGTCCCAACGGCGCGCTGTCAACAGAGGGCGGAAGGATAAAGACGGATCGGGAGAAATGCGCGGGCTGCTTTGAATGTCTTAAAGTATGCCCCAACGGCGCGATAGCCCGTTACGGCATAAAAATGAGCGCGGAAGAAGCGGTGCGGGAAATAGCAAAAGACGAGCTGTTCTTCTTCCACTCCGGCGGCGGGCTGACGGTAAGCGGAGGAGAGCCTCTGGCCCAGCCGGAATTCCTTAAAGAAGTGCTTGCCGGTTGCCGCGAGCGCGGAATAGAGTGCGCGATAGAAAGCAGCTTCTGTGTGCCGTGGGAGAAGATCGAGCCGATACTGCCCTATATGAGCCTTCTGCACACGGACATAAAACATATAGACCCGGAAAAACACAGGAAGCTGACAGGCATGGACAACGCGCAGATACTGGAAAACATAAAGCGTGCGGACGCAAGCGCACACCGATTCGGCATAGTTATTCGCACGCCGCTGATACCTGGGATAAACGACGAAGACGAAGATCTGATAAAACTTGCCGAATATGTA
>JAFYJW010000045.1 GCA_017537925.1 Synergistes sp.
CTGCTGCTCAGGTACGGGAGGTTCCTCATCAGGCTCCCTTATCATTTTATATTCGGTTCCGTAAGCGTCGGATGTCTTCGTTATCCTGTATCTTGCGCGCGGTTTTCCGTCGTATTCTTCGCCGGCTCCGGGCTCGGGTTCGGGCATGCTGAAGCCTTCGGGAGTTTCCTCCTCGTGCGCAAAGTATGGCTCATCTTCGCATTCAGAAATATTCAGCGCTTCGTCTTTGACGGCATTTTCTGAGTCCTGTGCTGTACCTTCGTGAGATGTGCCCTCACCGGCTGCCGCTTCATCAGGAAGGTTGTCTTCAGGCAGATTCTTCTGCTGTACATCTGCGCCGGGTTTTTCACCAGACAGCGGGCCTGTTTCTTTTCTGCGGACTAAAAGGCGCGCAAGCGCGCGCGCCGGGTAAAACAAAGATATCCTGGGCAAATGTATTTTGGGCAGTTTGATATAAGATAAAATGCGGATGTTGTACGAATAAAAGATTAAATAAAGGCAGATCGCCCCGGCTATAAAGGTACCTATGGCTCCGGTCGTGCGGTATATAAGAACACTCAGAAATGTGCCGAATCTTCCGGCGGAGTTCCACGAAAGGACAGTTTGTTCATCGTACGACGTCAGGCGGTTAAGGCCGAAAAGCAGCGAGAGGAGCAAAAAAAACGCGGCAGCGGCGCCGAGATGCCGGTACAGATTTCCCTTCCCTCTGGATAAGACAGACGCTGAAAAGAAATAAAGCAGAAAAAGCAGCGGTACGATAACCGCGCCGCCGATCTGTGAAAGAAGGAAGGCCGCAATATGTGCGCCGAAATTCCCGGTATAGGGAGTGTACAGCGATGCTATTGCATATACTGTGAAGAGCATAAGCGGTATAGCGGCAAACTTGAACAGAGATTCGGCATTTGCCGAAAGATCCGCGGCATGCGGTCTTTTCTCCGACGCAGTCTGTTCCCGCTTAGGCCTTTCTGCCTTCTTTGCGTTTTTTCTTCTCTTTGGCAGTTCTTCCATCAGACTTCGCTTCCTCCGACGGTGAGCCCTTCGATGAGCATTGATGGCTGTCCGTCTGTTACAGGCACGCCCTGTCCGGCTTTTCCGCATGTTCCAGGGTCCATTTTAAGATTATGCCCCAGCGCGGAGATATTGGCAAGCGCATCCGGCCCGTTGCCAGTCAGGGTAGCGCCGCGAACAGGCGACGTTACCCGGCCTTTTTCGATCAGATATCCCTCTGTGATGTAAAAAACGAAATCTCCGGACGTAGGATCGACTTCTCCGCCGCCCATCTTCTTCACATAAAGGCCGTTCTCCGCTCTTGCAAGCATCGTATCGAAATCGTCGTTCCCCGGCATAAGGAAAGTGTTGCTCATGCGCGGAATCGGAATGCATTTGTATGATTCACGGCGCCCGTTGCCTGTCACAGGCATCCCGTAAAGGCGTGATGAAAGCACGTCTGTCAGATAGCGCTTCAGGACGCCGTTTTCTATCAGGACAGTCCGCTGTGCCGGCATTCCTTCGTCGTCGCAGGCGTAAGAGCCGTACATGCCCGAAAGAGTTGCGTCGTCTACCATCGTGACGCATTCACGTGCGACTCTTTCTCCTATTCGTCCGCGGTAGACGGAATGTTCTTTTTCCACTATGTCAGCTTCAAGCCCGTGTCCGCACGCCTCATGGATGATAGTGCCTCCGGCTTCGCCATCTATAAGGACATTCATTACTCCCGCCGGGCACGGTTTTGCGTCGAGCATCAAGAGAGCTCTGTCAAGCGCCTTTTCTGCGATATCCGCAGGCGCGGACGTCCCCCAGAAATCCTTTTCGGGAAGTGAAAAGCAGCGGCGTTCTCCTCCGGTCTGCAGTATTCCGTTTTTTTCGACAATTACCTGTGCGGCAAAGGAAGAGTAAAAACGTGTGTCAAACGCAGTGCTTCCGTCAGGCTTTACGACCGCAATGCGTTTATGCGACACAGTGTAGCGGTACGACGCCTGCCTTATAAGAGATGTTTTCTTTTTAAGGGAAGAGTCCATATCTTTAAAAAAGTCCGAATCCGGCGGCGATATGGGGCTTTCAGCTTCCAGAAGCGGGGAAAATGAGGAGGAGTCTTTTATCCCGCACACAGAGGCTGCTGCCGCGCAGTCTCTGAAGGCTGAAGAAACGTAAGCAGGAGCGCACCCGCTCGTGTGAGAATAAAAGGTCCTGCCGCCGGATATGATACGGCATCCGCTTCCGTCGGATGTTCCCGACGCCATCTCGTCGAATTTGCCGTCTTCAAAGTGTGCGGAATGCCCTTCTCCGCTCTGCAGGTATATATCGGCGTGATCCGCTCCGCCTTTTAAGGCCTTTTCTACGCAGTCGTGCAGAAATTCAAATTCATCAGTCATTATATTTCCCGTGCGGCCTCTGTTTCGTTATTTTCAGTGATATTTATCCCTTCGGCGCGTAGCGCCGAAACCAGCGAATAAACGTGTTTTTTTTGTTCTTCGGGAGAGAATATCGTTATTCTTCCCGATCTCGGGTCGTCTGTCTGCAGAAAGCCTATACCCTCAGCCGCGTCAATGATCCAGCTTATATAGTATATATCTTTCTGCGGCACAGTGAAATGAAGCGCTTCGATATCCGGCTTCATAACCCGGCTTCCTTCTGTTTTTTCAGATGTTCCTGATAACTCTTGCTGAATACATGCCTTCCGTTTTTTCCAGCAAAGAAAAAGAGATAATCGCTCTTTGCCGGATGCAGCGCCGCAAGCCACGACGCGGCGGAAGGTATGCATATCGGCGCGGGAGGCAGTCCTTTGTTTATATATGTGTTGTAAGGGGACGCAATTTTCAGATCGTCATATGTCAGGTTCTTTTTCTTTACGCCGCGTTCGTCCCATGCGTATATGACCGTGGCGCAGGACTGCAGCCGCATTTTTTTCTGAAGGCGTCTGAGAAATATTCCTGCAAGCACGGGGCGCTCGTCATCGGCTTTTGCTTCTCCTTCAATGAGCGACGCAAGTATTCCGGTATCGGAAAATATATTCTTTGATGTGTCCGCTGGTATTTCGGAGCCGATTCTCTCATACCAGAGTTTTGATGACATTTTTACGAGATCCGCCGCCGCATTTTTCCCCGGTGCGACAAAATATGTGTCAGGCATAAGGAATATCATACGCGCGTGCGGGTCGTCCTGCAGATGATCGCGGACTGCGGCATGAAAATTGGTTTTATCATTTATCGCTTCTTCAAACAGTTCGCGCCCGCCGTCATACTCGTCGAAAAGCGCTGCGAGGTCGCGGCATGAAGAACCAGGGATGATCGTGAATTTGTATATTTCCGGCTTTGCCTTTGCCATTTGACGCGCTACGTTCACCGGGGTCGATCGAAACAGAGTGTATATCCCCGGCTTTAGTGCGCGGTCTATGCCTATATCGGACATCGCACGGGAGAGCGCACGGGCGCTTTCGACCGCTCCCGCTTCCTGAATCATGGCTGCGGCCCGCTGAGCTGAGACTCCTGCAGGAATCATGACTTTGATCTTTTCGGAAAGAAGCGAAGGCAGTTCGGAAAAAGCGTGAGGCACAAAGAAGATCAGGAGCGCGTAAAATGATGCGGCTGCCAGAAAAAGGATCAGATCACTGTTTTTCTTTGGCATCAGACGCTCTCCTTCCGAAATTCACATACAGGATATTATATAGTAAAAACCGCTGATTGTAAGCACTTCCGGCTTTTAAAAACAGCTGAAGCGTCATAGTTTAGCCCTCTGACGGATAGTGCTGTATAATAGCTGTCAAATAAGAATTAAGAGAGTGATGAAAAATGCTGGGCGCTATCGTTGGCGATATTGTAGGTTCGGTCTTTGAAGGTCATCCGCATAAATCAAAAGAATTCGAATTCATAAACGAAAGAAGCCGCTTCACGGATGATTCGGTCCTTACCATAGCGACGGCCGACGCGCTGCTTCACGGAGGCGGCTATATGTCCGCCTTAAAAGACTGGGGACGTACGTATCCGCTTGCCGGATACGGGCACAGATTTAAAGACTGGTGTTTTTCGGACGGCGACGAAACGCAGGACAGCTTCGGCAACGGTTCCGCAATGCGCGTTTCGCCTGTAGGCTGGGCTTTTGACACTCTTGAGGAAGTCCTTGAAGAGGCCAAAAAGAGCGCCTCCCCCAGCCACAGCCACCCGGAGGGGATAAAGGGAGCGCAGGCTGTCGCAGCCGCGGTATTTATGGCGCGGAACGGAAAAAGCAAAGATGAGATAAAAAGCTATATCTCAGAGAAGTTCGGCTATGACCTTGACCGCTCCATCGATGAGATACGCCCGGGGTATCACTTCAGCTCCACATGCATGGGCAGCGTTCCGGAGGCGATAATAGCCTTCCTCGACTCCAATGACTTTGAAGATGCGGTCTGCAACGCCGTATCGCTTGGCGGCGACGCGGATACGCAGGCATGCATAGCCGGCGCGATCGCCGAAGCCTTTTACGGCAGCGTTCCCAAGAGATGGGTGGCGATGCTGCCGATACTGCTGCCGCAGGAGGCGCTGCAGATAGTCGAGGAGTTCAATAAAACATATCTTGACTCGCGCTATAACTTTTTCTGCTGCGCAACCGAAAGCGAAGAAGGACGTGCGGCCGAAGAGGGCATCCCGGACGACATAGTAAAGCTGCGCCCTGAAAGCTGCCGCTGGTGGGTAAGAGACCCGGGGACAGACGAAGAGATCTGGGCTTTCGTTACCGCGGAAAAATCAAAATCCCCGGCCGTCTACTTCTCCACCGCAGCCCCTGTCATTTTCGACAAGCTTGATTTTGCGTCATTCGAGGATGCTTTTATTGCTCTTGCACGAAACGGATTTGATCTTTTCTTTGAAAACTACTTCTACGGCGACAGTTATGCCGAGTTTTATCCCCTTACCGGACGTTTCGAGATCGAACCGCATCCGATCTTCTCGTCGGGGAGAGAGTGGGATTAGTCCGGCTTTGAATCCCTGAGATTCGGGACGGAATAATACGGCGCAGGATGCGTCACGGAACATAAAAGGGCGGCGTCCCTGAGGCGCCGCCCTGATATATTATCTCCTGATTACTGAATCTACAGGCAGGAATATCCCTCGCCTGCGCCGTATTTGATGCCGCTTATCTCGTCTAATTTCTGGACGTTGTGAACAGCGTTTATATAGCGCATCGTGCCGCTCTTCGCGCGCATGACGAGCGATGACGTTTCGATTCCGTCTCCTGAATAACGGACGCCCTTCAGCCACTCGCCGTCTGTTACTCCGGTCGCTGCGAAGAAGACGTTTTCGCTGCTGACAAGGTCGTTGAGCGTAAGGACTTTGTTGACGTCCATGCCCTTTTCCTTGCACTTTTCGCGCTCTTCATCGTTGCGCGGCCACAGTTTGCACTGCATGTTGCCGCCGACGCATTTGAACGCGCATGCTGTGATGACTGCCTCGGGAGAGCCGCCTACGCCCATGAGAAGGTCGATGCCCGAGTTCGGCTTGCAGGTCGAAAGGGCTCCGGCTACGTCGCCGTCGGGTATAAGGCGGATGCGCGCATGCATAGCGCGAATCTCCTTGATGAGCTCCGCATGGCGCGGTCTGTCAAGGACTACGACAGTAACGTCTTCTACCGATTTTCCGAGTGCGCGCGCAACCGCTCTGATATTATTTGACGGAGACGCGTTGATGTTGATCGCGTGCGCCGCGCGGGGACCTGTCGCGATCTTATCCATGTAGAATATATGCTGCGGATTGAAGAGCGTCCCGCGTTCAGCAAAAGCTACCACGCTGACTGCGTTCGGAAGACCGAGCGAAGTAAGGCGTGTGCCGTCGATCGGGTCGACCGCGATATCGACTTTCGGCTCATCTCCTGTGCCGAGCTTTTCGCCGTTGAAGAGCATAGGCGCTTCGTCTTTTTCTCCCTCACCGATAACTACGACTCCGTCCATTGCGACAGTGTTGAGAACAAAGCGCATAGCGTTAACGGCCGCCCCGTCGACGCCGTTTTTGTCGCCGCGTCCCATCCAGCGTCCTGCGGCCATCGCTGCGGCTTCCGTCGCACGAACCATTTCCAGAGCCAGGTTTCTGTCAGGTGCAGACATGATATCTCCTCCGTATTTTTATTTTGAAGTTTCGGCGCAAACAAGTTCGGGGAAACGCCCGAAAACTTCATCTATGTGTTTAAGATAATACTCCAAATCAAACAAACTTTCCAGTTCGGAACGCTTCATCTTTGTAATGCGCGGGTCGCCCGCGAGCAGTTCCAGAAGCGGAATTTTTTCGTTCCAGCAGCGCATCGCGTTATCCTGCGCGATCGCATACGCTTCCTCCCTGCTGATGCCTTCATTTTCAACCAGAGCGATCAGCACGCGTCCCGAGAAGAGAAGTCCCTTTGTTATGTCGATATCGGCAAGCATCTTGTCTGTATCGACATTGAGGCCCCTGATTATCTGAATCATCTTTTTTGTCATGTAATGAGCAAGGCTGAATGCGTCGGGCCACATTACGCGCTCCACCGACGAATGGCTGATGTCCCTTTCATGCCAGAGCGCGATATTTTCAAGCGCAGGAACGGCAAAGCCTCTCAGAAGCCTCGACATGCCGCAGACCCTTTCGCAGAGTATCGGATTCTTTTTATGCGGCATGGCCGAGGAACCCTTCTGTCCTTTCTTGAAAGGCTCAAGCGCTTCCAGCACTTCAGTGCGCTGCAGATGGCGTATCTCAAGCGCAAGGCGCTCAAGCGTCCCTCCGGCTATCGCAAGGTCTGTTATTATCCTTGCATGGCGGTCGCGCTGTATGATCTGCGTCGATACAGGGTCTATCGAAAGACCGAGCAGCTCGCAGACTCTCGCTTCTATCTTCGGCGGACAGTTCGCATAAGTGCCGACAGCGCCCGAGAGTTTTCCGACCATCATTTCCTTTTTTGTCTCAGTCAGGCGCTCAATGTCGCGTCCGAGCTCCGCGTAGTGGTTCAGCAGCTTGAGGCCGAATGTCGTGGGCTCCGCATGTATCCCGTGCGTACGTCCGGGGCACGGCGCAAACTTGTATTTAACGGCTGTTTCGCCAAGCAGTGCGTGCAGTTTTTTCATTTCGCCTATCACTACGTCCATGCTTTCGCCCAAAAGAAGCGACGACGCCGTATCTATGACGTCGCTGCTTGTGAGTCCGAAATGGACATAGCGTCCCGATTCGCCGATGGTCTCGGCGACGCTTGAAACAAAAGCTATAACGTCATGCTGCGTCACTTCTTCGATCTCGCGTATGCGGTCGACTGAAAAACCGGCGCGCTCCTTTATATTTCTGCAGTCCTCGTCGGGAATCTCCCCGGCTTCGTTCCATGCCTGTACCGCGGCAAGTTCTACGTCGAGCCACCGCCGGAACCTGTTCTCGTCAGTCCAAATTCTTTTGATCTCCGCTGTTTCGTAGCGAGGTATCATCAGACCGCCTCCTGCTGATTATTTATTAAACTGTAATATTGCTTCTGCCTGTTTGATCTCTTTTTTCCAGTCTTCGCGCACTGTTTCAAGCCAGCTGTCATAGATGCCGCTCGAAAAATCAGGAAAAGTGTAGGAAAAATGCTCCCATTTCCCTTTTCGCCTGCAGAGGGTCACTTCACAGAATATGCCGTCTCTCAGGTATACGCGCTGCGCCTGTCCCTTTGTTGAGGCAAGCAGCAGCTTTGCTCCGTCCACAGCTCCGGGGTCGATATTTACGCGCCTGCTTTTGCCGGTCTGTTTTTCGATACTGCAGCTTTCAGTCTTCCAGTCCGGCAGTTTCGACGCCGGATAAAGGCCCGGATACGAAAAAAATATCCTGTCAAGTTCGGGTGATATATCCCTGTAGTAATCGGTCCAGGTAAACGGGAACCTTTGGCTTATCCGCTCCGGCTTCCCCCATACCCTCTCAAGCAGCGCGCACATATTTTCATACACTGCCGGATCGTTTTTAGGTACGAGCAGCCCCGTTATTTTTTTTACGAGAGGATCGCAGGGGTGCTTTCCCTCGCAGTCGTGAAGTATAATGTCATTCCGGGGCGGCATTGAGCAAAGCCTCTGCAAATGCCCTTGGTTCGAAGAGCTGGAGGTCGTCTATTCCTTCGCCCAGCCCGACGTAGCGGACGGGCATCTTAAGCTTTTCCGCTATTGCGATCACTATGCCGCCTTTTGAAGTGTTGTCGAATTTTGTGAGCACGACTCCCGTGATCGGCATTACCTTCGAAAAAGTCTCGGCCTGTACAAAACCGTTCTGTCCGGTGACTGCGTCAAGGACTATCAGGACCTCGGACGGCCCTTCAGGTATTTCGCGTTTGATCACGCGGGTTATTTTTGCAAGTTCGTCCATCAGATTTGATTTTGTATGAAGACGTCCTGCCGTATCGGCAATAATTACGTCTGCTCCGGAAGCCTTAGCGGCCATGATCGAATCATAAACGACTGCCGCAGGGTCACTTTCGGGCGCCTGTGCTATTACCCTGACTCCGGCTCTCTCGCCCCAGGCTTTAAGCTGATCGATTGCAGCGGCGCGGAATGTATCGGCGGCAGCCATTATGACATTTTTGCCCTCGGCTTTGAGCTGCGCGGCGAACTTACCGGATGTTGTTGTTTTGCCGCTTCCGTTCACGCCTATCATGATGATCACGGAGGGCTTTGATGAGAGCTTAAGCGGCTCTCCCATTCCGGGGACCGCTTCCAGACGGGATATAAGCATCTCTGAAAAAGCTGATTTCAATTCCTGACGCGTCGTTATCCGGCGTTCTTTCATGAGCTGTTTAAGTTCGGCAGTGAGATTCTCGGCGGTCTCAACGCCGACGTCGCCTAAAATCATATTTTCTTCCAGATCGTCCCAGAAATCATCAGTTATGGGATCGTCTGAAAAAAGACCGGATACGCTCTGAGTCCATCTGCTGCCGACTGATTTCAGCTTTTCCGCGAAATTTCTGAATAAGCCCATACAGTCCTCACTCCTCTGTATTTAAAGGCTGAGATCCATCTGTTGTTTTTTTGCCGCCATTGCGTCTGTGGCGGTTGGGATGATGATGTTTTCTCTCAAATTCATGTCCTTCCGCAGGCTGGGGCCTGCCTGTGTTCTGCCGTTTAGTTTCATGCAAGGGGCCTGCCTTATGCGTTTCTTCCTGGCGGCTGCTTCCCTGCTTCTCTGCAGATACTCCGTTTTCATGCCGCGGGGGGCGTCTTTTCTTTTTTCTTGCGCTCCCGTGCCTGTTCTCCCCTGCTGCATCTGCGTGAGCTTCGTCATCTTCGCCTTTTTCATGCATTTCGTTTCCGGCGTCGTAATCATCAACAGAGACGTGCGATTCTTCAGGGTGGTGCAAAAATCCGGGGAAGATATCCAGCGCATCGAGTTTCTCCTCTTCTTCCGCTTCCTGTACGTCGGCCCATTCTCCGCCGTTCATGACCACTTCTTTAAATTCGTCGAATTTGTCTCTTGGGATCTTTATCTCTCCCCTGCCAGGCATAAGGCAGCGCAGGGAACCGGAAGAGAGTTCTATGCCGCTTACAAGGATATTGCCGTTGGGCGTTTTGATTTTTGTGCCGGGGTTCGGAAAGCCCTGCCATGCCTCATGATAGACCTCGTGCTCATAACACATGCAGCACATAAGACGTCCGCATATGCCCGATATCTTGACCGGATTGAGGGCAAGGTTCTGCTCTTTGACCATTTTTATGCAGACTGGCGAGAACTGATTGAGCCAATAGCTGCAGCAGCATGGCTGGCCGCAGGGTCCCAGCCCCCGGATTATTTTAGCCTCATCGCGCACGCCGATCTGCCTCAGCTCGATGCGCGTCTTGAATTCGCGCGCCAGATCCCTTACATAGGCGCGGAAGTCAACTCTCTGGTCGGATGAAAAATAGAAAAACAGTTTGCGTTTTTCACGCAAAACTTCTACGTCGATCAGTTTCATATCGAGATCATGAGGAACGAGAAGCTCTTTGGCGGAAGTCAATATGCTTTTTTCCTCTGTATGGTATTCATCGGCTGTCGCAAGATCTTCTTCGGACGCAAAACCGATAAAGGCAAGGTCGGTAACTACCGGTTCGGAATTTTTGACCATCCCGTCGCTGTGTTCCGTTGTGCTGCGCATCTGGCGGTAAGCCGCCTCCTGCTCTTCATTCATCTCGCCAAGAACCACGGCAAGTTCCTCGCCGCGCACGGATTCAACTATGAGTGTCCTGCCTTTCTCGATATTTCCGTCGAATGTGACGATGCCGAGATAACGCGGTTTACCATAAACCGCCAAATATTTGTTCATCAGGGACTTCCTCCTTGAATAAAGCAAAAACGGTATCTTCGATAAGCGGAACGGAAATGTGCTTTTGCTCCATTATACGCACAAGAAAGTCGATTTCCGCGGCTTTTCCGTAATCGTTTTTTTGTATAAGCGCCCGCTCCCATGACTGCATTTCCAGCAAAAGTATCTCGGGAGAAGATTTTTTCGCTTTTTCCATCCATGACGCCCACTCATCGTATCCTTCCGGCATGGCCTTGGGCTGCATCATCTCCTCCGGGAGATCGATATGAACAAGCCATATACGGCTTTTTATCGTGGGCAATAATTTATCCTCATCTGATATAAACAATATGTTGCCGTGCAGAGGAGGTTCCTCCGTGATCTTCAGAAGGCTGTTTGAAGATTCAGCTGAGAGGTTTGAGGCATTCCATACCACAGCGAGCCGCCGTTTTGCCGAAAGCGGATGAAGGGCGAGCTCGCCCTGAAGCCTTCTGCATTCGTCTATTGGCGGTGCAGATGTTATTTTTCCCGCATATATCATATCCGGATGCTTGCCGTCATGCCACAGCTCACCATCGCCAAGCACAAGGCGCCCGAACATCTCTGCGAATGTTTCCTGCATCACCCGGGGGATCACCGCCCCGGCAGACTGAGGCAGACGGTTCTCCGCCGCCGCTGCGGAAAGCTCACGCCATCCGGCCGATGACTCTATCAGATGTGCCGTCTCAGGATTCACAGATACAGCCCTTTTCCCCTGAGTGAACTTTTAACGCATTCAAATATCTCATCAGGAGTCTTTTCGCCGCATTCAATAACCACCCAGCGCGCGCAGTCTGTCTTCGCGAGGGTCCGGTAGCCTTCATCCACACGTTTCATAAAGGCAAGCCCTTTGCTTTCGAATGCGTCGGCGGGGCCCCGTTTCGAGACACGGGAAAGCGCCTGTTCGGGTGCTATCGAAAAGAGAAAGGTAACATCAGGCACAGGAAGCGAGGCAAGTGCCGGCGCGTCGCGCACCGGGCCGTACGGCAGCTGTCTGCCCCATACCTGGTAGGCAAGAGTTGAATCATGGTAGCGTTCGCATATAACATGCTTTCCCGCGTCTATAGCCGGTTTGATCACACGCGCCGCATGTTCGCATCTGTCAAGCATAAAGAGGAAGAATTCGCTCCATCTGTGCCTAAGGCTTCCGTTAAGCACAAGGGCGCGAAGCGCTTCGCCGCCCTCCCATCCTCCCGGTTCGTGCGTCAGGAGAGCGTTTTCTTTTTTATTCAAAAGCTCAAAGAGCATTTTTGCCTGCGTTGATTTCCCGCAGCCGTCTATACCCTCAAAAGTAATAAACACAGCGTATTCACCGCCTTTACAAACAATTATCATAGCATAAATCTGTCTAAAATTTAACGTAGCGGCGGCAACGTCATATGAACTAATAAAGCACTGTCCGTACAGAAAACAGAGCTGTTCATGTATAAGATATCCGGGCATGGAGTCTGTCGGCAAAAGCAACACGCGCATCCGGTTATCTGATACGCTGCCGCATTCATATAATCGTTTTTTCTGAGGAATATAAATATTCCTATAAATTTAATAATATTATATAGTTATACAGATGAAACACCGCTGCGCAAAAGAAAGAGCTTTTAAAAGAATCGGAACAGGAAGAGTCTTAACATCAATACGGCCGTAATGATCAGATTTACGCGAATCGAATATATCTCCTGTTCCCATGCTTTTTTTGCGTCAAAGGGTTTCTCGGCAAAAGAAGCCTGAGGAAAACCTCCGCGGGGCCAGGGTATCAGAGCCGGGACTCTTTTCCTGTAATATTCGTACTGCGCGCCGAATTTTTCTGCGAGAAATTCTTCTTCCGCCGGTATCACTATCAGCGAATAAAGCAGAATGAAAGCTGCGGCAAAGGCAGCGACCCACCACCAGCCGGCCATAAGGGCCCAGCCGAGTCCCATCAGCGCGTTCCCGGCGTAAAGCGGGTTTCTGATCCATTTGTATGGTCCCCATGTGATCAATATAGGCGCGCCTATGACTTCGGTGCGGTACTTCGGTATATAGCCGGCCGCCCACAGTCTCAGAAGCTGTCCCGCAATGAGAAGCAGAATGCCCGCCGCGAAGCGCGCAAAGGAGAATGACGCCGGGAATATCAGTATGCCGGCCGCAAATATGCCCCAGAAGAGACCCCTGCATTTAAATGCCGCGCTGCTGATTCTTTTGTCTATTTTCATTCAGTATACCGTCTTTAATCCTCATCGTTTTTTTCTCTCATGACCTTATCCGCGCCGCCCCATCCGAGCATTTTTACGACGATGACGGTGCCGATCACAATTCCGCTGTATTCAGTTATCAGTCTCCATGCCACGGCCATTACGCCTGCAACGTTCCACGGGACAAAGAGGCCGAAAACGGCGGCCGCTCCTCCTTCCGCCGCTCCGCTCGCTCCCGGTGTAGGCACGAAATAGAGCATGAAAAGCAAAAGTGACTCCGCAAGCAGACAGCGCAGATAACTGACTTCAAAGCCGGCTGCTTTTATCAGGCACGGCATTACAGACATATAAACGATAAGATGGACAAGCGCCAGGACAAGCGAAAGGACAAGGTACCATTTCCCCGTTGAGGTAAAGAGTTTTATGTTCGAGTTGTATGCATCTATCTCTTTTCCGACCCAGCGGACGGCGCGAAGGAGATATTTGGACTTCAGCAGGCCGAGCTTTCGCCCCCACACTAAGAATGCGTTTACCCAGTGTTTTACCCATTGAGGGCGCGTAACGCTTACGGTAAGAAGAAATGCGCAGAAGGATGCGAAAACGACGATATAGCACACGTAGATACGCAGGCTGGTATGTTGTCCCAATACTTCCGGATCGGCAATGAGCGAAAAGGGAACGACAAGGGCAAGAAGCAGCAGTATCTGTATAGTGCGCACAAGCGTTATCGCGACAGATTTGCCTACAGAAACGCCGTTTTTGTAAAGAAGATATATCTGAAACGGGCCGCCGCCGCTCTGCATAGGGGTTATAGCGCATCCGAAGTAATTGATCCAGACAACGGCCAGGGTTGACTTGAAAGAGAGTTTTTCGTCTGCCGCTCTTGCCAGCGTCATAAATTTTAAGGCGTCCAGCAGCCATCCCGCAATTACAAGCAGGACAGCGTAAAGCAGCATTTTGACGTCTGCGTTTTTGAGCATCGAAAGGGTCGAGGCATCTATGCTGAGAGAGAGGATACCTGTCACCGAAACGATTACTATTATCACAAATATCGAAAAACTCTTCCGGACGGTCAAAAGTCGCCCTCCCTGAGCGGCACTGATGCCGCTGGCATTGAATAGAGCCTATTTTATCACAGCTCTCAGAGTTGAAATAGAGAAAAACTCCTCTTCAACCAGCGGCAGCCCTTCTTCCCATGCTATCGCAGCCGCTTTTGTCCTGTCTTCTGTTTCAAGTTTTTTCAGGATATGACTTACATGGTTTTTAACCGTTTTTTCGGAAAGAATCATTTTTTTGGATATTTCCCGGTTTTTAAGCCCTTTTGCTATCCAGTAGAGCACTTCGCGTTCGCGCTGCGTAATATCCGCCAAAAGATCGCGCCGTTTCTCCGGCTCTTCCTGATGCTGCGGTGAATTCAGCACGCCGCGGCTGATATAGCGTTCTCCGCGCAAAAGAGACATAATGGCGTTTTTAAACTCCGTCAGGTCTGATGTTTCCGGCATGATGCCTACGCCGGTGATCTCGCCGGCCAGTGAGAAAAGTTCAGGAGTGTTTTCTTTTATGATAAAAAGCACTCTAAGCGTTTTTGAGCGTCTCATTGCTTCACGCACCGTCTGTACAGCGGCTGCGTCTGCAGACCGCCAGCAGAGGACGAGGAGGTTCGGGGCTGCGGAGATCATCTCTTTCAGGACGTCAGACTCCGTTCCTTCACCCACGTAAGCTTCGATTCCGCAGTCGCTTTCAAGCACAAAACGAAGAGCATCGACAAGAAGCCTGTTTTCCCCCGTTATTACTATTTTCTTTTTTTTCATGCCGCATCTCCCCTCATCAGAAACATGGATATATGATAGGATTAGCGCTGTAATTCATATCTTTGCGCCGGAAGGAAGTGTTTTTATGAAAGAGGAGATCGGGGATATATATCCTCTGTCAAAAAAAATATCACGTTTTGCCGGCGAAGCTATAAGGGATTATAGCATGATACGCGAAGGCGACGGAATACTTATAGGCCTTTCGGGCGGAAAGGACAGCCTCCTGCTGTCGCTGGTGCTTGCAATGCTGAAAAAAAGAAGCCCGGTAAAGTTCAGGCTCGGCGCATGTCTTATAGACCAGTCAGGCGGTCTTATGCAGACTGACGAAACAGCAGCCTATATGGACCGGCTCGAAATACCTCTTAAGATAATCAGGCATCCGATGTACGGCATAATCAAAGAGCGCGAAGAACGCTCGCCCTGCAGCCTCTGCGCGAATATAAGGCGCGGAATGCTTGCCGGCGAAGCTCTTGCGCAGGGCTGCGGTGTGATAGCGCTCGGACATCACAAAGATGACGCGGCGGAGACAGTGCTTATGAACCTTTTTTTCGGCGGCCGCTTCAAATGCTTCCACCCGCATCTGTACATGAGCAGGACAGGCGTGCGTGTGATACGTCCGCTGATATATATCGAAGAACGCAGGATCGCGGCAGAGGCAAAGCGGCTTTGCCTGCCTGTCTGCAGCAGCTGCTGTCCCTACGGAGAGGATTCAAAACGAAAAGAGGCTAAAAATACGCTGCGGCTGCTGGAAAAGGAAGCTCCGGAGCTCAAGAGCAACATAGTACATGCGCTCAGAAACCTGCGAGGCAGTGAAAGCTGGCCAGCGGGGATGATGAAAGAGTAAGCCTGCCGCTTTATTATTATTTATTATTATACTGTTCCGCCGTTTTTTATATATTGCCAGAGTTTGTCACGGTCAATGTCTATAAATTCTCCTGTGGGCAGTTTGTTTAGGGTTAGTTTCCCGATTTTTATTCTGAAAAGCTTTCTGACGTCATTTCCTAACGCGCGTGCCATCATACGGATCTCACGTTTTATCCCTTCGGCGAGCACTACTTCAAACCAGTGTCCCAGCGGCGCTCTTCCCATCCTCCGCACAGATACCGGCTTAAGAAAGAACTCTTCATATTTACTCCTGCGATCCACTTTATCAGCTCCGGCTCCTCCATCGGTCTGCGCAGCTCTACCTGATAAGTCTTATTGAAACCGTTGCTTGGATGTATCAGCTGCTGCGAAAAATCACCGTCATTCGTCAGGATGATCAGGCCTTCGCTGTCGCGGTCGAGCCTCCCAACCGGAAAAAGGCGGTAAGAAGCATAAACGGGCGGCAGGATGTCGATCACAGTTCTTTCTCTTGCGTCCTCGGCGGCGGAAAGCACACCCTTCGGTTTATTGAGTATCAGATACTTTTTAGCCTCGGGTGCGATCTTCCTGCCGTCAAATTCGACAGTGTCATCCGGCAGAACCTGTCTTCCCGGCTCCGTGACCGCAAGTCCGTTTATTCTTATGCGGCCGGAAGCGATATATTCCTCTGCTTTGCGGCGCGCGGCAACTCCGCACATCGCAATATATCTGTTTAAGCGTATGCCCTTATCAGCCGCTTCGGTCACTCTTCAGTCTCCCCCTGATCCTCGCCGTCAGGTTTTTCATCCTGGTATGTTCCGTCATATTCCTCTTCGTCTGCGCTCTCCTCGCGGAGTTCGTCAAGCGTAGGCAATGCGCTTATGCTTGAGAGACCGAAAACTTCAAGAAATTTATCTGTGGTCCGATAACGCCTCTGTGACTTTTTCCTGTTTTCACGGTGCGGTCTGTCAATAAGGCCGTTCTTTAAAAGCGTCTCCACCACGCGGTCGCATCGTACCGATCTGATCTCTTCTATCTCCGCCATCGTGACCGGCTGATTATATGCTATTACCGAAAGAGTCTCGAGCGCGGCTCTCGACAGCCTGATGCGCTGCATCGAAAGGTATGACGAAAAGCTGTCTACGACGTCTGCAAGATCGGGCGCGGTCGCCATCTGCCAGCCGCCTGCGACGTTGAGCAGCGTAAGGCCGCTCTCTCTGTCATATTTGTTTTTTATCGCCGATATGGCCTCTTCCGCGCGCTTTGCCGATATCCCGAGGTGATCCGCCAGTTCGTCGGCCGACACCGGCTGGGTCGAAACAAATAAAAGCGCTTCGATCTGCCTTTCTATTAGTCCTATGCTCTCAAAAGCATCTATATTTTCAGACTGCTGCAATCTCAACACCTCCGAGAGTTTCGGTCTGTATTATATGCACCATTCCGAGACGAGACATTTCAAGCAGAGCAAGGAGAGTGACAATGACTGTTTTTGTGTTCTTTTCGGACAGAAGCGCGGCGAATGTCATCCTGCCTCCGCGCAGAAGCAAAATAAGTTCGTCCATGCGTTCCTCTATCTGGCGCTCTTCCGGTACTGCGTCCGGTATTTCCTCCCATATCATCGTTTCGGACGCGTATCTTTCGGCGCTGGTCCGTTCTTCGTATAACGCAAGCGTCTCCCACCATTTCAATGCAAGCGCGTCAAGGTTTCCTATATCATAATAGTAATTATCCTCTTCATCGGTGACGCGAAGGAAACACCTTTCGCGCTTTTCTTTAAGTCCGGAAAGAAGGCGTGCCGCGGCGCGGTAAGGACGGTATCTTGCAATGATCTCCGCAAGTTCCTCCTCGCTTGTTATAAGATCTGCGTCTTCATCGACAGCCTGTATCTCGTCAGTTTCGGCGTCGCCGCCGCGCTGGAAAAGAGAGTTGACTTTACGAAGCACAAGGCGGCTCGCAAACGCGAAAAAGTCCGCCATCTCATTCAGCGTTGCACCTCTTGCGTTAACAAGGAAGTTAATATACTGCTGCACGACCTGCGTTAGATTGAGTTTCAGCGCGTCGAATTCACGTGATTCGACAAGATGGCACAGCAAATCGAGCGGCCCTGAAAAGCTGTCCAGGTGGACTTCAAATCCGGCAGCAGGATTTGCAGCGGCAGTTTCGTCTGTTTTTATCTCTTCCGGCACTGTCTGCTTTCTTAATGGATGAGATTCATGGCGCTGTATACGTCGGCCATAGTGGCTTCAGCATATGTGCGCGCGCGCGCGGCTCCGGCCTCAAGTATCTGCATCAGGTCGCCGCGGTTTTTTGCCAGCTCGATGCGTTTTGCCTGTATCGGCTCCATCATTGCCGAAAGATGCGTCATGAGCTTCTTTTTGCAGTCGACGCAGCCAATGCCGGCGGTCATGCATCCTTCGTGGATCTCGGCAAGCTCCTGCGCGTCTTTGTTGAAGAATTTATGGATATCCCATACAGGGCACTTCTCCGGTGTTCCCTTATCAGTGCGGCGTTCACGCGCGGGGTCGGTCATCATCGTGCGTACCTTGCTCCAGATCGTTTCCATGTCGTCAGCTATCTGAAGCGAATTGCCGTAGGATTTGCTCATTTTGCGGCCGTCGGTGCCCGGCATTTTGGGCGACGGAGTAAGAAGCGTCCCCGGTTCCGGGAATATATCGCCGTAGAAGCTGTTGAAGCGGCGCGCTATCTCACGCGTCAGCTCAAGATGCGCGCTCTGGTCCTCACCTACCGGAACCGCAAAAGCTTTATAAAGCAGTATGTCGCCGGCCATAAGAGTCGGATAACCTAAAAACGCATAGGTCGACAGATCTTTGTTCTGCAGATTCAAAATCTGTTCCTTATATGTCGGGCAGCGCTGCAGCCAGCCGAGCGGCGTTATCATGGAAAGCGCAAGGTGTATTTCGGCGTGCTGCTTAACGTGAGACTGAACGAATATCGTCGATTTTTCAGGATCGACGCCTACCGCGAGCCAGTCGAGCAGAATTTCGTAGCAATTGTCTTTCAGCCTGCCGGGGTCGGCGTAATCGGACATCATGGCATGCCAGTCTGCAATCCCCCAGAAGCAGTTATATTCATTCTGCAGCTTTACCCAGTTTATCAGAGCTCCGGCCATATGTCCGTAATGAAGGCGTCCGGTGGGTCTCATAGCGCTGAAAATACGTTTTTTGTCGTCCATTATTATAAAGATTCCCCTTCCAAAAAAGCACGGTATTTTGCCGCGTTTTAAATTAAGTTCTTTTGCCAGTGCAGATGCGTATTTATTTTTTCTTTAAGCAGAAAGACCTCAAGCGCTGTTTCTTCCCTCAGGATCTCAGCAAGCGCAGGAAGAGAGGCTCTTTCCATTTCTCCGTGATCCGCCGATACGATACTTAGTCCGGCGGCAAGCGCTTCCTGTCTTATGTGATAGGAGAAATCCGCTGTTATAAAACAGTCGGCGCCTTCTTTGACCGCGCTGCGCCAGAGATCCTGGCACGCTCCCCCGCCCAGTGCGATACGGCGTATCACTTTGCCGGTATCGCCGTAAAACGTGAAATCATTCAGCCCCCAGCATTCATGCAGGGCGTTTAAAAACGCGGCGGCGGACACAGGCTCTGGAAGATCTCCCGCGGCGCCAAGACCCCACGAACCTGCCTGTGACGGCAGGAGCGGTTTCGGAGAGCTTATATGCAGCAGAGAAGCAAGCAAGATGTTTACGCCTTCCGGTGAGCAGTCCCAGTTGGTATGCGCCGAATAAACGGCCATCTTTTTTTCGGCCGCGGCAAGCAAAGCGCTGCCTGCAATTCCGGTGTCCGTTACGGAAGAAACCGGTCTGAAAATAACGGGATGGTGAGTGACGAGCATCTCACACCCTAAGGCCGCGGCGCTTTCCACATTTTCCGGCGTCGCGTCAAGAGCGACGGCTATGCGGGATATATCCGCTTCGGAATGTCCCAAAGCAAGGCCGGGATTATCCCAATCTTCCGCCCAGCATTTGGGTATTCGTGCCTCTATCTTAGCCGTGACATCGGAGAGTTTCATCTCAGGCCTCCTTACAGCCGCTTTGATATCTTTGTAATTTTATAACAGCGGGACAAGAACGTCAAAATTATCCTTAATACACTCTATGCCATGACCGGAAATCACAGAAATACCCTGGGCCAAGAACTGTTTATCCGATGATCCCTATATTTTGCCGCCTGAAATTAGACAACAGCGCAGATTAGTTTTTTAATTGAGATTTTTAAATGTTTATATTAGAATTACAAATTACAGGTAACATATTGAGGAGAAATATATATGGAAATAAATAAACTGCAGGTCTTTTTAGAAGTGTTGAAGCACAACAATCTTACAAAAACTGCAGAGACTCTGGGCTACACCCAGTCAGGAATAACACACATTATAAAC